>NZ_JBFTZN010000023.1:0-36675 GCF_056406775.1 Allobosea sp. P1_A7 | reverse complement strand
GCGCTGAGCCTGGCTCGGCGCCGCGACTTGGTGTCGCGACTTGGGGCGTCTATTCCGGCCGCAGCAGGACGTGCTTCTTGCGGCCGAAGGAGAGCTTGATCACGCCCTCCGGCGAGAGATGGCCTGCCCCGAGCGCCGCGCGCTCATCGGTGACGACCTCGTCATTGACGCGAAGACCACCGGACTTGACCTGCCGGCGGGCTTCGCCGGTCGAGGGCACCAGGCCGGCGGTGACGAAGGCGGTCAGGACGCCGAGACCTGCGTCGAGAGCGGTCCGCGAGACTCCGACACTCGGCAGGTCCTCTGCGAGCGTGCCCTCCTCAAAGGTCCGGCGCGCCGTCTCGAAGGCCGCTTCCGCAGCCTCGCGGCCATGCAGCAATGCGGTGGCCTCCGTCGCGAGTACCTTCTTGGCGTCGTTGATCTCGGAACCGCCGAGGGCTGCCAGACGGGCGATCTCGTCCATCGGGAGCTTGGTGTAGAGCTTCAGGAAGCGCTCGACATCGGCGTCCTCGGTATTGCGCCAGAACTGCCAGAACTCATAGGGGCTCATCAGATCGGCATTGAGCCAGACGGCGCCATTGGCGGTCTTGCCCATCTTGCCGCCCGAGGCCGTCGTCAGCAGCGGCGACGTCAGCGCATAGAGCTGCACATTCGCCATGCGGTGGCCGAGGTCGATGCCATTGATGATATTGCCCCACTGGTCGGAGCCGCCCATCTGCAGCACACAGCCCGTGCGCTTGTTCAGCTCCACGAAGTCGTAGGCCTGCAGGATCATGTAGTTGAATTCGAGGAAGGACAGCGACTGCTCGCGGTCGAGCCGCATCTTCACGCTGTCGAAGGACAGCATGCGGTTGACCGAG
Organism: Allobosea sp. P1_A7; assembly: GCF_056406775.1. Lineage (NCBI taxonomy): Bacteria > Pseudomonadati > Pseudomonadota > Alphaproteobacteria > Hyphomicrobiales > Alloboseaceae > Allobosea > Allobosea sp. P1_A7. The sequence goes on along the minus strand of NZ_JBFTZN010000023.1, from coordinate 35,815 downwards.
AAGTGACGGCCGACATCGCGCAGGAACTCGAGATAGTTGAGCCCGAGCAGCCAGTCGGCATTGTTCAGCATGCTCGCCGCACCGTCGAAGTCGAGATAGCGGGCAAAAACCTTGCGGATACCCGTCAGGTTGCGCTCGATGTCTTCGACCGTCAGCAGCTTGCGCGCCTCGTCCTTGAAGGACGGGTCACCCACCATCGAGGTGCCGCCGCCCATCAGCGCGATTGGCTTGTGGCCGGTCTCCTGCATCCAGTGCAGCATCATGATCTGAATCAGCGAGCCCGCATGAAGAGACGTCGCGGTCGCGTCGAACCCGATATAGGCGCTGATCGGCCCCTTCAGCGCAGCCGCATCAAGCCCTTCCGGATCGGAGATCTGATGAACATAGCCGCGCTCGGAGAGAACGCGCAGAAGATCGGATTTGAAAGTCGTCATGGCGAAAGCTCGTTTGCATAATGCGACCTCATCTCCGAGGAGCAACCGCGGATTGCGTCCCGAAGGATGTCTCCAGCATGCGCTGGAGCGCCCTTCGGGATGCCGCTTCGCGACTCCCTGGGATGAGGGCTGAATTCAGACCTGTTCCTGTTCGGCCTTGCTGATCTCGGGGCCGACCTTGCGGTCGAGATAGAGGCTGACCGCCTCCATCAGCTGGTCGACGCGACCATCGAAGAAGTGGTTGGCGCCCTCGACCACGGCGTGTTCGATCTGGATGCCCTTCTGGGTCTTCACCTTCTCGATCACGGCCATGACCTCCTTGACCGGCGCCACGCGGTCTTCCGAACCGTGCACGAACAATCCGGAGGAAGGGCAGGGTGCCAGGAAGGAGAAATCATAGCGGTTCGCCATCGCGGCGATCGACATGAAGCCCTCGATCTCCGGGCGGCGCATCAGCAGCTGCATGCCGATCCAGGCGCCGAAGGAGACGCCGGTGATCCAGCAGCTCTTGGCCTCGGGGTTCAGCGCCTGCATCCAGTCCAGCGCAGCGGCGGCGTCCGACAGTTCACCGGCGCCATGGTCGAAATGGCCCTGGCTGCGGCCGACGCCGCGGAAATTGAAGCGCAGCGCCGAAAAGCCCCGGTTCACGAACGTGTAGAACAGATTGTAGACGATCTGGTTGTTCATCGTGCCGCCGAACTGAGGGTGCGGGTGCAGGATGATGGCGAGCGGGGCGCCCTTCTTCTTTGCGGGCTGGTAGCGACCTTCGATCCGTCCGGCCGGTCCGTTGAAAATCACCTCGGGCATATCACACTCGCCTTTTGTTGGGGCAGAGCCGCGCGCAACCGGCAAATCGGCGGCAAACTGCCGTCCAAAATGTCCCGCTGCCCTTGACGGACCTGCCGCTCGCGCCCTACATCAAGCGCTTAGAATAGTTCTAACAGCCGTGAACAAGACCGGAACAAACGAGCGGTTTGCCGTTTTGGCGAACCTGCGGTCCCGGAACACGGCCGGTTGGATGGGCGGCTATAGCACGGCGCAGGGGTGCAATTTCAAGCATTTCGTGCCGGCCAGGCCGCCGCTGGATCGGAGCTTCGCAAACGTGACCGGGTYAGCCCGCAGCTATCTCGACCACAACGCCACCACGCCGGTTCGCCCGGACGTGGCGGAGGCGATGCTGGCCGCGTTGCGCATGCCCGGCAATCCATCCTCCGTCCACGGTGAGGGCAGGCTGGCGCGGGCTGCTGTCGAGAAGGCACGGGAACAGGTCGCACGCCTTTGCGCTGCCAGCCCGGCCAACGTCGTTTTCACCAGCGGCGGCACGGAGGCCAATGCCACGGTGCTTTCGCCGGGGTTGATGGAATGCAGTGGCGGACGCGATTGCATCCGCGTGCCGGGCTCGCTTCTGCTCTATGGCGCGACCGAGCATGCCTGCGTCCGCGACGGTCATCGCTTCGCAGGTGGTGCAGCGGAAACCATCCCGGTCGATGCCACGGGGCTTGCCGATCTGGCCTGGCTCGAGGCGCGGCTGCAGAGATTGGCCAGCGAGCAACCCGGCGCGCGGGCGCTCGTTTCGCTGCATCTTGCAAATAACGAAACCGGCGTCATTCAGCCGATTGCCGAAGCAGCGGTCATTGCCAGGCGTTACGGCGCGCTGCTGCACTGCGACGCGGTTCAGGTCGCCGGCAAAATTTCTATCGATATCAACGCATTGGGCGCAGATGTTCTGGCTCTGTCTGCGCACAAGATCGGCGGTCCGAAGGGAGTTGGCGCCATCGTCCTCCGCAGTGGTGCCTACGAACTCGCCGACAAGCCGGTTCGCGGTGGTGGGCAGGAACGTGGCTGGCGTGCCGGCACAGAAAACGTTCCCGGCATCGTCGGCTTCGGCGTCGCTGCCGAGATCGCCGGCGAGGCCATCGCGACCGAGGCGGCCAGGCTTTCGGATCTCCGCAACATGCTGGAAGCCGGTATCCTGTCCCTCGCACCGGAGACGGTTCTATTCGGTGGCGCTACCCCGCGTCTGCCGAATACCAGCGCCTTCGCGACGCCGGGGATCAAGGCGGAAACGGCGTTGATCATGCTGGATCTCGCTGGCATAGCGCTCTCGTCCGGCTCGGCCTGCTCCTCGGGCAAGGTCAAGCGCTCGCATGTCCTGGATGCCATGGGCGTCGACCCTGTCATGAGTGCAGGGGCCTTGCGGGCGAGCCTGGGATGGACCACTTCCGAGGCCGATATCGCTCATTTCCTTGCGGCATACGCGAAGGCGCTTGCCGCGAAAACCGGTCGGGAGAGGCAGGCGGCGGCCTGACTGTTCCGGCGACTATCTTGAAAGAACCGGCGGGCCTTGAACCCGCGACTGGAGACTGAATATGGCAGCGGTCCAGGAGACCATTGATCAGGTCAAGTCGATTGACGTGACCGAGTACAAATACGGCTTCGTCACCGAGATCGAAGTCGATAAGCCCGCCAAGGGGCTGACCGAAGACACGGTCCGCTACATCTCGGCGCGCAAGAACGAGCCGGCATGGATGCTGGAATGGCGGCTGGATGCCTTCCGGCGCTGGAAGACGATGACGGAGCCAACCTGGTCGCGCGTCAACTACCCGCCGATCGATTATCAGAACATCTATTACTACGCCGCGCCGAAGATGGGCGCGCAGCCGAAATCGCTCGACGAGGTCGATCCGGCGATCCTTGAGACCTATAAGAAGCTCGGTATTCCGCTCCGTGAGCAGGAGATTCTCGCTGGCGTCGCGCYGGAGAACCGCGTTGCGGTCGATGCCGTCTTCGACTCCGTTTCGGTTGTCACCACCTTCAAGAAGGAGTTGGCCGAGGCCGGCGTGATCTTCTGCTCGATCTCCGAGGCGATCCAGGAGCATCCCGAGCTCGTCAAGAAGTACCTCGCCACCGTCGTTCCGGTGACCGACAACTACTTCGCCACGCTGAACAGCGCGGTCTTCACCGATGGCTCCTTCGTCTACATCCCCAAGGGCGTGCGCTGCCCGATGGARCTGTCGACCTATTTCCGCATCAACGAGCAGAACACCGGCCAGTTCGAGCGCACGCTGATCATCGCCGAAGAGGGCTCCTATGTGAGCTATCTCGAAGGCTGCACGGCGCCGAAGCGCGACGAGAACCAGCTCCACGCGGCGGTGGTCGAGCTGATCGCGCTCGATGATGCCGAGATCAAGTACTCGACCGTGCAGAACTGGTTCCCCGGCGATGCCGAGGGCAAGGGCGGCATCTACAACTTCGTCACCAAGCGCGGCGATTGCCGTGGCAAGAACTCGAAGATCTCGTGGACGCAGGTCGAGACCGGCTCCGCCATCACCTGGAAATACCCGTCCTGCATCCTGCGCGGCGACGGCTCGCGCGGCGAGTTCTACTCGATCGCCGTGTCGAACGGCATGCAGCAGGTCGATAGCGGCACCAAGATGATCCATCTCGGCCGCAACACGACCTCGAAGATCATCGCCAAGGGCATCGCGGCGGGAAAGTCGGACTCGACCTATCGCGGCATGGTCTCGGCGCATCGCAAGGCGACGGGCGCGCGCAACTTCACCAACTGCGATTCGCTGCTGATCGGCGACCAGTGCGGCGCGCACACGATCCCCTATATCGAGGCCAAGACCGCCACCGCGATCTTCGAGCATGAGGCTACGACCTCGAAGATCGGTGAGGACCAGCTCTTCTATTGCCAGCAGCGCGGCCTCTCCGAGGAGGAGGCGGTGGCGCTGATCGTCAACGGCTTCGTCAAGGAGGTGCTGCAGCAACTCCCGATGGAGTTCGCCGTCGAGGCGCAGAAGCTCATCACTATCTCGCTCGAAGGCTCCGTCGGCTAGCGCGACATCATGGTCTGGCATGTCCAGACCAGCCACGCCCTTCTTGAACAGACACCAGCCGCCGATGCTTGGCACAAGACCGAGCGCGACGCGGCAGAAACCGGAACTCTGACCAATGCTCGAAATCCGCAACCTGACCGTCAAGATCGCCGACGAGGACACCCAGATCCTGAACGGCCTGAACCTCACCGTGAATGACGGCGAAGTCGCTGCCATCATGGGGCCGAACGGCTCCGGCAAGTCGACCCTGTCCTATGTCATCGCCGGCAAGGAGGACTATGAGGTCCTCGACGGCGAGATCCTGCTGAATGGCGAGAACGTGCTGGAGATGGAGGCCGATGCCCGCGCCGCCGCCGGCATCTTCCTGGCCTTCCAGTATCCGCTGGAGATCCCCGGCGTCGCCACCATGACCTTCCTGAAGGCGGCGATGAACGCGCAGCGCAGGGCTCGCGGCGAGGACGAACTGCTGACGCCAGACTTCATCAAGCGCGTCAACGCTGCAGCTGATGGCCTTGGCATCAATCGCGAAATGCTGCGCCGCCCGCTCAATGTCGGCTTCTCCGGCGGTGAGAAGAAGCGCATGGAGATCCTGCAGATGGCGCTGCTCGCGCCCTCCATGTGCATCCTTGACGAGACCGATTCCGGCCTAGACATCGACGCGCTGCGCATCGTTGCCGAAGGCGTCAATGCCTTGCGCGACAAGAGCCGCGGCTTCCTGGTGATCACCCACTACCAGCGCCTGCTCGAGCACATCGTGCCCGACACCGTGCATGTCATGGCCAGGGGCCGCATCGTCCGCACCGGCGGCAAGGAACTGGCCCTGGAGCTCGAGAAGAGCGGTTACGCAGCCTATGGGGAGGCCGCCTGATGGCCATCGTCACCCCGCTGAAGACCGCGGCCGAGCAGGTCCTCGCCCAGCAGTTCGCCAATGTGAAGGCTGAGCTGCCGGGAGCCGGGCCGGTTCGCAAGCTGCGCGAAGATGCCTTCGCCGGCTTCGAGGCCAAGGGCCTGCCGCATCGCCGCCTCGAAGCCTGGCGCTATACGGATCTGCGCATGATGCTGCGCGAGGCGAAGCCTCTCGCCGGCGGCAATGCTGCAACCCAGGCCGTGCGCGACCGTCTTTCCACGCTGAAGCTGGACGGTCTCAGGCTCGTCCTGATCGACGGCGCCTTCAATGCCGAGCTTTCGGGCCTCGCTGCCTTGCCCGAGGGCGTCACGGTTCATGCCCTGGCCGACGCGCTGGTTTCGCCGCGCGAGGATCTGACGCGGATCCTCTCCGGTCCCGCCGTCGCGGAAGGCGATACCGGCCTGATGCTCAACACGGCGTTGATGCGTGACGGTGTCCTGGTCGAGATCGCGGAAGGCACCGAACTCGCGGCGCCGATCGCGATCATCTCGCTCGCCTCCGGCGAAGACGAGCAGGCGATCTTCAGCCGCTCGGTCGTGCTTGCCGGCAAGGGCGTCAAGGGCTCGATCGTCGAGATCAGCGAGAGCGCCGGGGCGAAAGCTGCGCAAATCAACACGGCGATCGTCTTCGAAGCCGGCGACGAAAGCGAGATCCAGCACATCCGGCTCGTGACGCGCCAGCCGGCCGAGACAGTGCAGGTGCTGAGTCTGCTCGCGACTGTTGGCGCCCATGCCAGGTTCGACTCCTTCGCGTTGATCTGCAATGCGGGCACGGTGCGTCAGCAGCATTTCGTGCGTTATGCCGGAGAGCACACTGAGGTCGGGCTACGCGGCGTCAACCTGCTCGGTGGCCAGGAGCATTCCGACGTCACGCTCGTGGTCGACCATGAAGTCCCTCACGGCACCAGCCGCGAGCTGTTCAAGTCGATCATTGGCGGCGAAGGCACCGGCGTCTTCCAGGGCAAGGTCATCGTGCGTCAGCATGCGCAGAAGACCGATGGCAGCATGAAGAGCAATGCGCTGCTCCTGAACGACGGCGCGACCATGTTCAACAAGCCCGAGCTCGAGATCTTCGCCGACGACGTGGTCTGCGGCCATGGCGCCACCGTGGCGCAGATCGATGGCGAGCAGCTGTTCTATCTGATGGCGCGCGGCCTGCCGCGGCCTCAGGCCGAGGCGCTGGTTCTGCAGGCCTTTGCCGGCGAGGCGGTCGAGTTCGTTGCCGACGAGGCGTTGCGCGACCTGATCATGGGCGAAGTCGAAGGTTGGCTCGCCAACCGCGAGCACACAGCCGAGAAGGCAGCCTGATGCCATACGTCAATCTCCAGATCACCAAGGGTGCGACCCGTGAACAGAAGGCCGAGATCGTCAAGGAGTTCACGCAGACCCTTGTCCGCGTGCTCGGCAAGAACCCGGACAACACCCATATCGTGATCCAGGAGATCGAGCGCGAGGACTGGGGCCATGCCGGCGTGCTCGTCGCCGACAGGCCAAGCAATCCTGGAAAGGCCTGACCATGAATGCGCCGGTGAAGCCTTATGACGTTGCGGCGATCCGCCGGGATTTCCCGATCCTGAGCCGGGAGGTCTACGGCAAGCCGCTGGTCTATCTCGACAATGCGGCCTCGGCGCAAAAGCCGAATGTCGTCATCGATGCGATGAGCCGGCTGATGCGCGAGGACTATGCCAATGTCCATCGCGGGCTGCACTACCTCGCCAACGCGTCGACTGAGGCCTATGAGGCGGCGCGCGAAAGCGCGCGCCGCTTCCTCAATGCCGCCCATCTCGAAGAGATCATCTTCACCCGGTCCTCGACCGGCGCGCTGAATCTCGTTGCCTCGTCTCTCGGGCGCCATCTCGGCATCCAGGAGGGCGACGAGATCATTCTCTCGATCCTGGAGCACCATTCCAACATCGTGCCCTGGCACTATTGGCGCGAGCGGCATGGGGCGGTGATCAAATGGGCGCCGATCGACGAGGACGGCAATTTCCTCATCGAGGAATTCGAGAAGCTGATCTCGCCGCGCACCAAGATCGTGGCACTGACCCATATGTCGAATGCGATCGGCACGATCGTTCCGATCGCCGAGGTTGCTGCCATCTGTCAGGCCTATCGGATTCCGCTGGTCGTGGATGGCAGCCAGAGCGCGGTGCATCTGCCGGTCGACGTGCAGACCCTCGGCTGCGATTTCTACTGCTTCACCGGCCACAAGACCTATGGACCGACTGGCTCCGGCGTCCTCTGGGGCAAGCGCGAATGGCTGGAAAAGCTGCCCCCCTATGAGGGCGGCGGCGAGATGATCGTCACCGTCAGCGAGGACGCGATCACCTATAACGACCCTCCGCATCGCTTCGAGGCGGGGACGCCGGCGATCGTCGAGGCCGTGGGGCTTGGTGCCGCGCTCGACTACATGATGGCGCTGGGGCGCGAGAATATCGCCGCCCACGAGGCCAAGCTCACCAGCTATGCCATGCAGCGGCTCGGCGAGATGAACTCGATCCGGATATTCGGCAGGGCTGCGAACAAGGGTGCGATCGTCTCCTTCGAGTTGAAGGGCGCGCATGCGCATGACGTTGCGACCGTGATCGACCGCGCAGGTGTCGCAGTCAGGGCCGGTACCCATTGCGCGATGCCGCTTCTGGCCCGATATGGAGTGACGTCGACCTGCAGGGCTTCTTTCGGCCTCTACAATACGCTGGAAGAAGTCGACCATCTGGTCGAGGCGTTGCGGAAGGCCGAGAGCCTTTTCGCCTGAACGGGATTGTTGTGATGAGTGAGAGCGCCACCGAAGAGCTGAAGCCGAACGCCCCCAGCATGGGCGCGAGCTCGGGCCTGCCGCCGGAGGAGATCGATCGTCTCACCGACGATATCGTTGCAGCGCTGAAGACGGTCTACGATCCGGAGATTCCGGCTGACATCTATGAGCTCGGCCTGATCTACCGGGTCGATATCGCCGATGACCGCCAGGTCGCGATCGACATGACTCTGACCGCGCCAGGGTGCCCGGTTGCCGGCGAGATGCCCGGCTGGGTCGAGAACGCGGTGAGCGCCGTGCCCGGCGTCGCTGCGGTGACGGTGAGCATGACCTTCGATCCGCCCTGGGACCAGTCCCGGATGTCGGACGAGGCCAGAGTAGCGCTCGACATGTGGTGACAAGGGCAGGCGGGCTTCCGTGCGGGGACAGCGCAGGACGAACGAGCGGGAGCTCGCGATCGCGCGGCGCGCATATGCCCGGCAGATGCTCGCCAGCGTCGGCGTCGCCGATAATCCTGCGCTCGAGAGCGCCTTTGCGGCAGTCGCGCGCGAGTGCTTCATCGGCCCGCCGCCATGGCATATGTCGCGCGGCGGCAGCTATGYGATCCTGACATCCAGTGATCCGACCGTCGTCTATCAGGATGTCCTGATCGCCTTGGCGCCGGAGCGCGGCGTCAACAACGGCAGCCCAAGCCTGCATGCCCATTGGCTGAATGCGCTGAGGCCGCGTGCGGGCGAGCGCGTCGTCCATATCGGTGCTGGCACCGGATATTATACGGCAATCCTGGCGCAGCTTGTCGGCCCCGCGGGACAGGTGCTGGCGGTCGAGTACGATCCGRTCTTGGCCGAGCGTGCCGCCGCCAATCTGTCGGACCAGCCCTCGGTCACGGTCATCAAGGGCGACGGCGCCGAATGGCCGCGCGAGCCGGTCGATTGCATCTACGTCAATTTCGCCGCCGCCCGCCCTGCCGAGGCATGGCTCGATCGCCTCGCGCCCGGTGGCCGGCTGATCTTTCCGCTTGGCGTGCCCGGGCCGGTCGATGCAAGGGGCAGGAGAGGGCGACATTCCTTTCGCGGTGCGGGCTATCTGGTTGAACCTCAGGGCGAGGGCTTCAGCGTCTCCTGGCTCGGAATGGCATCCTTCGTCTGCGCTGAAGGCGCCCTTGCCGGGACGCCGGCCGAGCAGGCGGCCCTGTGGGCGGCCTTTGGCGGCGGAGATGCGGAATTCGTGCGCAGCCTCAGGCGCGGCGACGAAAAATCCTCTGCGCGGCTCTGGCTGCAGGGCAATGGCTGGAGCCTGAGCTACGACACCGCCACGAAGGAGCACTGATCTCCGCCGAGCTAAAGCTCTGCGAGCATCGCTGCCTTGGCAGCGCAGATGCGCTCCTCATTGCGCCGGTAGAAGGTCCATTGCCTGATCCGCCTCGGCGTCACCAGCCGTGCCCGCACGAGAACCTTCATGTGTTCGCTCAGCGTCGGCTGGCTGATACCGAGCTTCTCGGCGATGAAGACCCCGCAAACCCCATCCTCGACCAGATCTCCGTCGACCTGTGGCGGAAAATGCGCGCGCGGATCCTTCAGCCAATCCAGGATCTGGAGGCGGCGCTCATTGGCGAGCGCGCGGAACAGGTCAGCCGGGTTCATTCTGGCACTTTGCCAAATCCCTAATTCATGGCAAGAGGAATCCCTCTGAGCCATCGGATTCCAGCGTCGATCGGAGCCGCCATGCCGTCCTACCCCTTCGAAACCGTCGATGTCTTCACGGACCGTCGCTTTGGCGGAAATCCGCTGGCCGTCTTCACCGATGCGCGCGGCATGTCGGACGCGCAGATGCAGTCCTTGGCCGCGGAGATGAATCTCAGCGAGACGACCTTCGTGCTGCCGCCAGACGATCTGGCTCATACCGCACGTGTCCGCATCTTCCACCGCACCGGCGAAATGCCCTTTGCGGGCCATCCCAACGTGGGTACGGCCTGTGTGCTGGCGCGGCATGGCCACGACCGCGATGGCGTGCTTCTTTTCGAGGAAATCGCGGGCCTCGTCGAGGTGAAGGTTGAGCGAGATCCCAATGGCACGGTGACGGGCGCCACGATCGCTGCGCCGCAGCCGCTCTCGACAGGCATCACGCTCCCCGTTGCCGGGATTGCCGCCTGTGCCGGTCTGAACCCCTCGGATGTGGTGGTCGTGTCGCACCAGCCGCTCCAAGCCTCGGTCGGCGTGCGCTTCGTGCTGACCGAAGTGAAGGCGGAGGCTCTGTCACGGGCCGTTCCCGATCTCGCATCGTTCCGGGCGCTTGAAGCAGCGCACCCGGAGCTGGAGAAGCGGTTATCGCTCTTCCTCTATGTGCGTAATGGGCAGAGCATCCGCGCCCGCATGTTTGCGCCATTGGCCGGTACATGGGAGGACCCGGCAACGGGTTCGGCGAGTGCCACGCTGGCAGCGTTGCTGCTATCGCTTGGTGATGGCGAGAGTGCACGCTTCGAACTCACCCAGGGCGTCGAGATGGGGCGCCCGAGTCTGCTGCAATTGACGGCGCGGCGCAGTGAGGACGGCATCCGCGCGACCGTCGGCGGCGGATGCGTACCGGTGCTGCGCGGCGAGGCGCAGCTTTAGATCATCGGACCGGATCTCGTATCCGGTCCGATGGCCTCATCTCCTGTGTTCGCGTCGGCTTTTCCGAAAATCACGATCCACGTTTGGGGCCGAYGCCTTAGATCATCGGACCGGATATCGTATCCAGTCCGATGATCTAACCCTTTGTCTTTGCATCGGCTTTYCCGAAAACCGCAATCCACTTTTCGGGCCGATACTTTAGCCGTTCAACCCCAATTGCTGGCGCAGCGTCTTTGTCAGTTTGAGCGCAATCAGACGATGGCTTTCGCGGAGATAATCCCGAAGCGCATCGTCGGCCATGCTCTCATCGGATTGCCGCTGGATCCAGGTCATTCCCCGTGAGGCGAGATAGGGGGCAGGCCGCAGGCCGGGCTGCTCCTGGAGGATGGTGTAGGCCATATCCGAGCATTTGAAGGTGACGGCCAGCGGCTTGCCGCCGCTCCAGCCGGCAATGGCAAAAACCTTGCCGCCGACCTTCCAGACATGGGCGCCGCCCCATTGCACGACATGGCTCGTCGCTGGCAACGAGGCGCAGAACGCGTTGTAGTCATCAAGCGTCATTGGCGCCCCCGTGCTCCCATTGCGAGCCTGAGCGCTCAGTACTGCTCTGCATCAATCCCGTAGCGCGCCGCTGCCCCCTTGATCTGCGACCAGGTCTCATCGTCAAGGGGAATGCCGGCGCGAGCGCGCTCGGCGCGGACCGCGCGCTCCTTGTCGCCCGGCGCCAGCACGGGATTGGCCGGGTCCTGCGGCTTCGCGGCGCGAACAAACGCGAGATAGCTCTCGGTCCGGCTCTTGCGGAGCGCGGCGTCCGGCTCCAGCCGCGACGGGTCGATCAGCACGCCGAACAGCGAATTGATGATCCAGCTCCTCTGTGGCTTTTCGTCGATACGGGCAGCGCCCATCAGTCCGGCTGAGAGCAGTTCGGCAATCAGCGACAGGCCGGCGCCCTTGTGATCGCCGAAGGGCAGCRACGCGCCGAGCGGCAGGTCCGGAATGGCGTGCTGGAAGACATGGGAGGGATCGGTCGTTGGCCTGCCCTCGCCATCGATGATGTAGCCCGGAGGCACCTCAACGCCCTTGTTCAGCGCGACGCGAGCCTTGCCATGCGCCATGCGGCTGGTGGCGAAATCCAGGATGATCGGCTGACCATCAGGCACGGGAATGCCGATGGCGTGCGGATTGGTGCCGAAACGGGCTTCCTTGGCGGCATAGRGCGCGACGATCGGCGGGCGGCCGGCGACWTTCACCCAGAAGAACGAGATCAGCCCGGCTTCCGCGGCGATCTCGGCATAGTGGCCGATGCGGCCGATATGGTGCGCGTCCAGCAGATTGACGATGGCGACGCCACCGTCTTGCGCCATCTTGGCTGCGCGTTCGACCGCCTCGCGCGCGGTGGGCTGCCCGAGCGCGACCTGGCCGTCGATGATCAGGAAGGGAGCGCTGTCGAGTTTCGTGACGGGCGCTGCGTCCGGTTTCAGGTTCCCGTCCGCCAGCGAGGTGAAATAGAGCGGGATCATGCCGACACCATGGCTGTCATGGCCGCTCAGATTGGCGAGCACGAGATGGTGTGCCGTCTCCTGTGCCTGCGCCTCCGTCCAGCCGGCCCTTGTGACCATCTCGCGGACGAGGGCATGGAGCGATTCCGGGCGGTGCAGGCGATAGGTCATGTGTGTTCGAGCCGCTTCTGGTGAGAATGTCACAGTGCWTGCCCCGGTCCGTCATGCAATGCGCGCAATGAAATGGCGCCGTTGCGCCGCAACACCTCGACGTTGCGCTTACCGATCCTTATGTAGGACATGCAATCCTGTTTCATCGGGCCTTGAACCCGATCGAGGAGGGACGAGGATGTTTTCAATTCCGGGCCTGAAGGTGGTGTCGCTGACCGACGCCGCTGCGACGCGTATCCGCGAGATCATGGCGCAATCGGCGCTCGACAATCCGGACGCGCCGGCGCTCGGCCTTCGTGTCGGCGTCAAGAAGGGCGGCTGCGCGGGGATGGAGTACACCTTCGAGGTCGCCCGTGAGGCGCATAAGGGCGACGAGGTCGTCACCGAGAAGGATGCGACCGTGGTCGTCGATGGCAAGGCTGTGCTCTTTCTGCTCGGCACCGAGCTGGATTTCAGGAGCGACCGCTTCTCCTCGACCTTCGTCTTCAACAACCCGAACCAGGTTTCCGCCTGTGGCTGCGGCGAATCGGTCGAGATCAAGCCCCACGCCGAAACGGCGCTTACCGGCTCCTGATCCCCGGATAGCGCGAGTCAGGCCACGCGGCTTGTCGTGTCCAGCGCCTCTTCGGTGATCGTGCGGTTGCGGCCGTCACGCTTGGCCTGCATCAAGGCCTGATCGGCGCGATCGACCAGTGAACCGGCCGTGTCGCCTCGACGATAGACCGAGACTCCCAGCGAGATGGTGATCCGACCGAGGTTTTCGTTGGTCGAGCGCTTGATCAACTCGCGGGTGAGAAGCGCCTGGCGCACCGTCTCGGCACCGAATTTGCCGGCGACGATATCGGCTTCCGGCAGGATGATCGCAAATTCCTCGCCGCCGAAGCGCGAGATCACCGCCTTCTCCTTGAATTTGTCCTTCATGGTGCGGGCGACGAGGCGCAGCACCTGATCGCCGGTCAGATGGCCATGTGCGTCGTTGAAGGTCTTGAAGAAGTCGATATCGGCCATGACCAGCGCAAAGGGCTCGCGCTGCAGCGTCGCCTGGTCGATCGATTTCTGCAGCATCTCCTCGAAGTGGCGGCGATTGGCGAGGCCGGTCAGAGGATCGGTCAGCGCCTCGGCCCGCGTCGTTTCCAGCGCCTCGCGAAGATGGCGGATCTCGTTGGAGCTGTCCTTCAATTGCGACTCGAGCTGGGTCTTGCGCACCACCTCTTCGCGGGTCGACATGACCAGCGCTTCGACCCATTCGCGCAAGCGCTGCCGGTCGGTCATGGGCGGGACTTCGTCCGACATCGCGCTGAGGCGGCCGTGATAGCGCTCGCTCGAATCCAGCGCGCGATCGACCAGCGACATCAGGCTGTCGATCTCGCCGAGAACCTGCAGGCTGGTGCGTTCGGCCTGGCGCGCGAGCCGTTCGGTGCTGATGAAGCGGTCATAGAGGCTGTCGATATCGGCAGCGCCGACCTGACCCTCGCTACCGGTGATGATCGCGTTCATCACCATGCTGAGTGCGGGCATCTCGCCGCTCAGATGTGCGTACCAGACCTCGAAGGCGCGGGGATAGCCGGGAGAGCCATGTTGGCGCATGGCCGCAACGACACGGTCGGGCAGGTCGGACGTGTACTGGGAGGACTGCGTCTGTTCGCTCATCGTCATCGCCCGACCGGAGCCGATCCCGCTGGCCACACCGGCCATCTCGGGCTCGATTGTGAATCGAAGCGGGACATTCTGTCCGTCATGACGGCGGCAATCGCGCCCCGCAGGGTGGCTGCGGGAAGCCCTAGCCACTCACTAAGATTGGAGGAACGGTGTTAAGATACCGTTGATGCTGCGGTGTCAGCCGACCTTGACGGGCCTCAGCAGGAAGGCCGGGACGTGATCGCCCAGGCCCTTGACCTTGGGTTCGCGATCGTCCTCGTCCCGACGCCGATCATGTGGGCGCGAGTGCGCTGGCGCAGGCTGCTCGCTGGCATGGCGAATGCGGGTCTTGGTCGGCCGGTCCTCGCCACGGCGGCGGGTGTCCTGAGGGGCACGATCGGCGACTTCCACGACCGCTGCCTCTTCCGACGGTGCGGCTTCCTCGCGTGGGGTCCGCAGGGGACGCCCGCGACCGCCACGCGGCGAACGCTTGTCGTCGCGGCGGCTGCGACGCTCGTCGCGCGGTTCACCGGGAGGCAGGTCGTTGAGGCCGGGGCCTTCCCAGGCAATCGGCTGGCCGGTGAGCTTCTCGACGGCGGCGACAAGCTTGTCGTCGTGACGGGTGACGATCGTGAAGGCTGCGCCGAGGCGGCCGGCCCGGCCGGTGCGGCCGATGCGGTGGACATAGTCCTCGGCATGGGTCGGAACGTCGAAATTGAAGACGTGGCTGACGGCCGGGATGTCAAGCCCTCGGGCGGCGACGTCGCTCGCCACCAGGATCGGATTCTCGCCGGTACGGAAGGATTCCAGTGCGGCCATGCGGGCATACTGGTCCATGTCGCCATGCAGCGCGACGGCAGGGAAACCATGTTTCAGCAGGGACTTATGGAGCGTCGCGACATCGCGCTTGCGGTTACAGAAGACAATCGCGTTCTGCAGGTCCTTGGCGTCGCGGATCAGCTTGCGCAGCGTGTCGCGCTTCTCATAGTCCTGCGAATTGGAGGCGATCAGGCGCTGCGTGATGGTCGTGGCTGCCGTCGCGGGACGCGAAGCCTCGATGCGCACCGGATTATGCAGGAACTGCTCGCTGATCCGAGTGATTTCCGGCGGCATCGTCGCCGTGAAGAACAGGGTCTGCCTCGTGAAAGGCACAAGCTTGCAGACGCGCTCGATGTCGGGGATGAAGCCCATGTCGAGCATGCGATCCGCTTCGTCGATGACTAGCAATTCGACGCCGGTCAGCAGCAACTTGCCGCGCTCCACGTGATCGAGCAGGCGCCCAGGCGTCGCGATCAGTACGTCAACGCCGCGGGTGATCTTGGCGTCCTGATCGCCGAAGGAGACGCCGCCGATCAGCAGCGCGACCGAGAGCTTCTGGTTGACGCCGTAACGCGAGAAATTCTCCTCGACCTGCGCGGCAAGCTCGCGGGTCGGTTCCAGGATCAGCGTGCGGGGCATCCGCGCCCTGGCCCGGCCATTCTCCAGAATGGTGAGCATCGGCAAGGTGAAGGCGGCGGTCTTGCCCGTGCCCGTCTGCGCAATGCCGAGCACATCGCGGCGCGCGAGCACATGGGGAATGGCCTGAGCCTGGATGGGGGTAGGCGTGGAATAGCCTGCGGATGTGACCGCCGTCAGAACTTTATCGCTGAGGCCGAGTTCGGCAAAAGACATCGAGAGTTGCGCTTCTTCAGGGTCGGTGACACGTGGCGGGACGACCTATCAACCGCGACGGTGGCGCGACTTCTCTTTCCTGCGCGCCTTCGGACCCCTGTCCAATGCAGAAATAACGCGGGAAAGTCAACAAACTAGGCAAGAACGGAAGGTATGATTGCCATGAACGAGCCGCTTGTGCTGATTCCAGGGTTGAGCTGCACCGCGGCGCTCTATGGACCGCAATGGCCGGCGCTTGCCCCAGGGCGGCCGGTCCTCGTCGCCGATCATGCCCGCGACGATAGCCTGGCCGCCATCACAGCTCGGCTGCTGGAGGCGGCCCCGGAGCGGTTTGCGCTCTGCGGTCTGTCGATGGGTGGCTATATCGCCTTGGACATCATGCGCCGGGCGCCGGAGCGCGTGACGCGGCTGGCGCTGCTCGACACCAGCGCGAAGCCGGCGACGCCGGAAACCAACGCGCCGCGTGAGCAGATGATTGCTCTCGCCGAGAAAGGGGCCTTCGACAATGTCACGACTTTGCTCTGGCAAAAGCTCGTGGCGCCGGAACGCCTGACCGACGAGGTACTGCGCCTCGATGTGCGGAAAATGGCAGAAGATATTGGTGCAAAAGGGTTTGTTCGCCAGCAAAGAGCGATCATGGGGCGGCCGGACTCTCGGCCGGGCCTTGCTGCCATCTCGGTGCCGACAATGATTCTGGTTGGCGCGGAGGACCAGATCACGCCTGTCGCGGAAGCCCGGGAGATCGCCGATGGAATCGGGGGCAATGCGCGGCTGCGCACCATTCCCGATTGCGGCCATCTCTCGACACTGGAAGCGCCACAGGCGGTTACAGAAGCGCTGCTGAGCTGGCTGGGCTGACGCTCAGCGCGGAGCGGAGCAGGGGTCGAGCCTGGTTTCGTTTGCGCTCTTGCGGATCGATCCGGTGACGAGCGGATCGATCATCTGGCCCTTGGAGGCTGCGGATGCGACCTGGCTCAGGCGCTCTGTGTCGAGATGGTGCGCCGTCTGGGTGGAAACGAAATTGACGGCGATGACCGAAAGGAAGGCGATCGCCGCGCCAGCCTTGGCAACATCCGCGACCATGCTGCCGCGCTCGTTTTTCAAGAAGAGTTTGATGACCCGCATGGGGCGCTCCGCATCGTTGGGGCGCAATGCCGCCCCTTGATGAGCATTTTGCGCGCGCGCCAGTAAAAGCTTGGTTAGCGAATGCTTGCCGGGGTCGTCAGAATGCCATTCAAGCGTGTCCTGTTTGCTCGAAAGAGTGTCTGCAGCGCCCGCAGCACGGCCATCACGGCCGGACGCTGGCGGGGGACCTCGTGCGAGACGAGAAAGATCTCGTCGGCAGTTTCGTCCGGGGGCGGCGCGAGGCGGATCAGCGCGTCGTCGAAATCGGCCATGAAGCACGGCGCCATCGAAACGGCGCCCGCCGAGCGAATGCTCTCATAGCGCGCGGCTGAATCTCCGACGCGGGCCGCGATCGGGCGCCCATTGGCCCAGTTCAGGATGTGCTCCTCGATACGGGAGGAGACGTCACGGCTGACCGAAATGATGGGCGCCGTCAGAGGATCGACATCGCGGCGCGCATAGAGCGCCTGCACCAGTCGACCGATCTTCTGGCTGAAATAGCCGCTCTCCTGCGGGGGGCGGCGCATCCGGATTGCAATATCGGCATCCCCGCGAGCCAGGTCGAGCCGGTCTCGCGTGCTGATGATGCCGATCTCGACGCCGCCCGCCTGGGCCGAAATCGTCGTCGCATGCATGGTCAGGAACAGGCTGATCGAGGTCGTCGCCGTCACCCGGACAGGCGCATCATCGGCGGAGCGTGCCGCACGCGTCCGGTTGCTGAAGCGCTCCACCGCATTGGCGATGTCACTGGCATCGCCGGCGAGAGTTGCGCCGATCTCGGTGAGAACGAGCCGGTTCGCCATGCGCCTGAACAGCGGCAGGCCGAGCTCTGCCTCGAGACTCTTGAGGCGACGGGCTACCGTTGCCTCGCTCAGCCCGAGCGCGACCGCTGCCACGGCCAGCGTCCCACCGACCGCGACGGAGTGGAAGATCGCGATGTCGTCCCAGTTGGGTGAAACCAGCGCGTGGCGTCGAGGTGGAGAGGAAGCAGGCTGCCCCATGCGATCATCGGCCATGGCTGAGCATGGGGGCCTGTTCTGGCATCGGCATCATCATGCGGCGTGTTCGGGGGCGGGCGATTGCGGTTGGGCATGTCGGCAAGATGCCGTCGGGACACCTGGCTGACAGCCCGCCGACTTTGATGGTCTCACCGACAAAAATGCGAGGGTAGCGCGCGCCCGAATATCCTGGCCGCGCCCCCGGCCTCACAGGTCGATCAGTTCGCCGGCGAAGGCCGCGCGCTCCTGGATGAAGATGAAGCGGGCTTCCGGCTTGTTGCCCATCAGCCGCTCGACGGTATCGGAGGTCTCGTCCCGCGCCTCGTGCTCGACCATCACCTTGAGCAGGATGCGCTTGGCCGGGTCCATCGTGGTTTCCTTGAGCTGCGCCGGCATCATCTCGCCCAGACCCTTGAACCGGCTGATCTCCGGCTTCTTGCCCTTGAACACGGTCGCGATCAGCTCGTCCTTATGGGCGTCGTTGCGGGCATAGACGCTCTTGCCGCCATGCTGGAGCCGATAGAGCGGCGGCACGGCAAGGTAGAGATGTCCCTTCTCGATCAGGCGCGGCGTCTGGCGCCAGAAGAAGGTGACGAGCAGCGAAGCGATATGGGCGCCGTCGACATCGGCGTCCGTCATCACGATGACCTTCTCGTAGCGCAGGTCATCCTCGCGGAACTGGCTGCCGATGCCGCAGCCCAGTGCCAGGATCAGGTCGGCAAGCTGCTGGTTCTGGTTCAGCTTCTCGCGGGTCGCGTTGGCAACGTTGAGGATCTTGCCGCGCAGCGGCAGGATCGCCTGCGTCGCGCGGTTGCGCGCCTGTTTGGCTGACCCGCCGGCGGAATCGCCCTCGACGATGAACAGTTCGGAGCCTGCAGCGCCGGCGCTGCTGCAATCGGCTAGCTTTCCAGGCAGCCGAAGCTTGCGCGTCGCGGTCTTGCGCGAAACTTCCTTCTCGAGCCGGCGGCGCTGGCGTTCCTCGGCCCGGTCGACCGACCAGTCGAGCAGCTTCAGTGCCTGCTGCGGCGCGGCGGCGAGCCAGTGATCGAAAGCATCGCGCACTGCGTTCTCGACGATGCGCGCGGCCTCCAGAGTCGCAAGCTTGTCCTTGGTCTGGCCCTGGAACTCAGGCTCGCGGATGAAGACCGACAGCATCGCGGCACAGGTCGCCATGACGTCGTCGGAGGTCACTTGCGCCATGCGCTTCGACTGACCGATACGCTCGGCATGGTCACGCAGGCCGCGCAGCAGCGCGACGCGCAAGCCCTGCTCATGCGTGCCGCCTTCGGGCGTCGGAATGGTGTTGCAGTAGGACGAGCTGAAGCCGTCTTCGCCGGTCGCCAGCCACGCCACGGCCCATTCCAGCGAGCCGTGGCCGCCATCCCGTGTGATCTTGCCGGAGAAGATCGGCTCGGCGACCAGATCCTTGCCCTCGATCTCGCGGCCGAGATAGTCGCGCAGGCCTCCGGGAAAGCGGAAGACGGCCTCCGCGGCGACGTCACCCTCCGGCTTCAGCAGCGCCGGAGCGCAGCGCCAGCGGATCTCCACGCCACCGAAAAGATAGGCCTTCGAGCGTGCCATCCGGAACAGGCGGGCAGGGGAGAAATGGGCCCCCTCGCCAAAGATCTGCGCGTCGGGATGAAAACGCACCTTCGTGCCGCGCCGGTTGGCGACGCGTCCGACGGTTTCCAACGGCCCCTGCGGGGCCCCGCGCGAAAAGACCTGACGATAAAGCATCTGGCCGCGCGCGACTTCGACCTCGAGCCGGTCGGACAGGGCATTGACGACGGAAACGCCGACGCCATGCAGGCCGCCCGAGGTCTCATAGGCCTTGGAGTCGAATTTTCCGCCGGCATGCAGCGTTGTCATGATGACTTCGAGCGCCGACTTGTCCGGGAATTTCGGATGCGGATCGATCGGGATCCCGCGCCCGTTGTCGGTGACGGCCAGCGAACCGTCCTCGAAGAATTCGAMGTCGATGAAGGTTGCGTGGCCGGCGACCGCCTCGTCCATCGCGTTGTCGATCACCTCGGCGAAGAGATGATGCAGCGCGCGTTCGTCGGTGCCGCCGATATACATGCCTGGCCGTCGGCGCACCGGCTCGAGCCCCTCGAGGACTTCGATGGCGGACGCGGTATAGCCGGCCTCGGACAAGGTGCCGTTGCGCGGGACGGAAGGTGAGGCCGATTGCTGCGAAGGCTTGCTCGGGGCGGCCGCATCACGCTTGACCGGCGATGGCTCGGGCGCCCGCTGCGGCTGCTCGCCGCTGCCCTCACCGAAAAGATCGCCATTCTCCGTCATTTCGTTCGCCGATCACCTGATTCGCAGCGCTGATAGAATAGCGCATCCGGGACGTCGCCAGGGCCGGCACTCAAGCCAGCCGCAACGATTGTTCCCCAGACATATAACGAACATCGCTCCGAACAAGCAGGAGAATCGTCGCTCCACCCCTTGCTGTGCACCGAACCCTCAGCCGAGCGAGCGTCGCAGCGGTGTCACGCGAGCATGCCATACGGTGTCGCGGCGGATGGTTCATGTCGCATTAACCCGGCGCGAACGAGAGTGGTGGGGTCGAGATTCGCCAGCTTSCGAATGGCTCTGCAGCTGTCGGAAACTTGGGAAATTGGGAGGCTGTCGTGGTCGCGCGTTCGTCGGTTCCAGGGATGAAGATGGCCGGGCTCGAGCGCACCGCGCGCCTTGCCGGTGAATCCTTTGGTTACGAGGATATGGCGCTGCTGACCGGCTCCCGCTCGATCGATGCCGGCCAGGGCCGCAAATTGTGGTGGCTCGCAGCCTCGGTTGCGCTGATCGGCGTCGTGGCGCTCGCCTTGCGCTGAGGCGGACGCCAACCGACAGGCTTAAACGCGGGCGGAGTGCAGCGTCGGTCGCCTGTCAGTCCCGACGATCGGCGATCAGCCGGTCGTAGAAGGCGAGATGCCTCCGCGCCGCCTCATCCCATGAGGCGGAAAGATTGACACCAATCGCGTCCGCCCTGTGAAGCTGGGCGGCGATGATGGCGTCGGCGAATTCTTCAGGCGCCGCATCGACCCGGCAAAGCACTGTCGCTGGACTATCGATCTTGGTCTTCAGGGAGGGCGACAGGTCGAACTCGTCCCGACGCTCGGCTTCGGTCGAGACCAGCGGGATCGCGAGCTGGCTGACGGCTTGGAAGCTGCCGCGGCGCGTGCTGATGCCGTCGGTGAAAGGCAGCAGGAAGACATCAGCCGCCGAAAGCGTTGCCATCAACTCGCCCTCGTCGTCGATGCGGCCGCGAAAGTCGAGCCAGTCGATGATGCCGAGCTCGCGCGCGAGGGCAAAGAAGGCCTCGCGATCCCTGGGCTTGTCCCAAAGGAAGTCACCACAGACTAGGAGCCGCGCCTTGATGCCACGCTCGTGCAGCGCCTTGACGACGCGCAGCAGCATGTCCGGGCGCTTGCTCGCATAGAGCACGCCGAAATAGCCGATGACGATGTCGGCTCGCATCGTGCCGCTGCCCAGTGCTTTCGTCCGCTCCTCGACGACACGTTCCGGATCGATCTGGGCCGGCATGATGTTCGGGCCGATAGGGATGACCGGGGCAGCGAGCTTCCTCCTTGGCCCGACCAGCGGGGTCTTGAGAAAGCTCTCGCGCTGCTGTTGCGAAACGAAGATGAAGCCGTCGGTCGCGAGGATGTCGGGGATGATCGAGAGGTAGCGCAGCCGGTTGAGCGAGGCCCACTCGTGCAAGGTCGCGACGGTATCCCCCTTGCGCGTCCAGAGCCGCGCCAGCATCAGCGCCGAACCTGGCAGGATCGCGTTCCCCCAGCCTTCGACAGGAAGCTGAAAATGTGCAATCCGGTCCTCGCGCAGAGCCCCGGCGATGGCACGGACGAAGGCTGCGGGCTGGTCGGGCTCTATCGTGTGAAGGGTGGCAAAACCGGGACGCTGCGCGTTGATGGCGTTGGCAAGTCGGCGCGCATAGTCCATCACCGCGCAGGTGACGGGTTTGGCCGAGCCGAAGATGATCACGGAGGGCGTGGGAGAGAGACGGGAGCCAGGCATACGCGTCCTGAATTCGAGCACTTGACCGGCGTTAACTTATCCTGGGCGGCGCGCTGCGTGGGCTGAACCTCAGATCAGTGAACCGAAGCTCGCCACAAGATTGCAGCGTCGTATCGGAACCTTGGCAACTTCCTCGAGCCAGCAGGAATAGCCGAATGTCAGTCGGCTCAGCTCCTGAGCAAGCTTGCCCCGGTGATCTCCAGTTTCGCGCAGAGAGTACAGGGTGTCGTAGCCAGCAGCCTTCAGTTCGGCCCATGCTCCCTCGCCCGCGGTGCTATCGTTGCTCTCGAATGCAACGATCGGGCGATGAGATGAGAAGGTTTGCCGTAGGCCCGCAAATACWTCTGCCTCGAACCCCTCGACGTCGCATTTGACAAACCCGACCCGCTTCGCACCCGATGCAATTGCCGGCTCTCGTTGAGCTAGGAATGCGTCGCCCCGGCGGACTGGCAGCACAAGGTCTCCCTGCCCAGACGCGAAGCTGCCGCTCCCATCGTTTCCCTGCTCAAGCAAGGAAAACCTCAACTCGGCATCTGCTTGGCCGAGGCCGACTTCATGAACGCGAATGTTGCCCGTTTGCGAAAGCACGACGTTCGTCTTCAACAGCGAGGCGATAGGAGGATTGGGTTCGAACGATATCACTTCCTCGAACGAATCTGCGAAGTTTATGGAATGATTTCCTATATTCGCGCCGATATCCAGGAAGATGCATGAGCCGAGGTTCCTCTCTTTGAAGAGGGCTTTGAGGAACGCGATCTCGCGACGTTCATACACCCCATTTCCAATGATCGAGATGCCGAGATAGTCCGTTGGGATCACCGCAATCCGAGGATGGGGCGGAAGGTGTTTTCTGCTGCTCGGGACGAGCTTCTTGATCAGAAGGTCATGCGCGCGCTGAACGGCATATGTCAGACGCCCTTCCTTGATCGGCAGCATCGCCGCAATCTCCCCTAACGGCATGGATCGCGACGCATAGCCCCAATCCTCTACCGAACGCTTAATGGGCCCGTGCATCGCTGTCCCCGGCCGCACCTACGCTCGGACATCGTGAGTTATGCACGGTGCATTTGACGTGGATAGGAATACTGACCCATATCGTTCTCGTTATGTTCGATATGGAGATATTCGATGCCATCCTACGCCCTGTTCGACGACGCTGTGGTTGCCCGCACCGCCGCAGCGAGTTCCGGCTGGACTACATTCACCGACCTCCAATCCGTATTCGACTACGCCCGCAATCAGGGGAGGCCTCTCTTCTTTCAGCCCGGTGTTTATGACTCKGGCACCGTCACGGTCCTGCCGACGAATGGCGGCGGCAAGCCGTTGCAGGTTCGCGCCATGCCCGGCTCGGTCGTCCTGCGTTTCACAGGAGCGAATACATTCCTTCGGATCGAAGGGCAGAACCAGGTTCGCTTCGAGGGGATTTTCTTCGACGGCCAGAACC
Organism: Allobosea sp. P1_A7; assembly: GCF_056406775.1. Lineage (NCBI taxonomy): Bacteria > Pseudomonadati > Pseudomonadota > Alphaproteobacteria > Hyphomicrobiales > Alloboseaceae > Allobosea > Allobosea sp. P1_A7. Next base: position 12,679 of record NZ_JBFTZN010000023.1, on the reverse strand, counting down.
GGGCCTTGACAGACTATGTCTCTCAGCGCCCGGCCTTCATCGCAATCGCCGGCAATGCCCAGGACGTCCTGTTCGATAACTGTCAGATCATGAACTCGCCTGGCATTGGAGCCTATATCGCGAGTTCGTCCGGCGCGGTCTTCCGGTCCTGCTATTTCGGCAACCATTCCGTCGGGATCTGGAGCGAGAACGCCCAGATCAAGGCGCTGAACAACACCATTACCGGCATGTTGAACAATGGTATCGCGGTCTGGCGTGACGCGATCACCGGCGACAGCTCGACGATTACGGGCAACTTCATAAACGGCGTCGATRCGGTTGGCGGCGGGACTGGGCAAAACGGCAATGGCGTCAGCGTCTTCCGGGCCGTTGGCGTTTCGATCACCGATAACAAGATCTTCAGCGTCAAATTCTCCGCCATCCGCTGCAATGGCGGGGGGCTGCACAACGTCAGCAACAACAATATCTACAACACGCGCGAAGCGGCGATCTTCATCGAGGCGCCGGGTGCCGGAATTGATCTCACGGGTTGCATCGTTTCCAACAACAGCCTCGACACGGTCGGTAGCGGCATTCTCGTCGCCAACTCCGGCCAGTTCTCCGACGGCGTTTCACGCAGCGTCATCGTGGAAGGCAACCGCATCTCCAACGTCACCGACAATCCGATTCCCGATCCCGGCTACTATCCGCCTTCAACGATCGGAAACGGCATCGTCGTCGAGCAGGACTGCGTGGTTTCCGGCAACCTGATTGACGGAGCTGCGCGGGTAGGCATCCAGGCAGGCATCAATACGGCTGCACGCGCGCTGGTGGTTTCCGGGAATTTGGTGCGTAACGCGGCTATCGGTATTGGCGTCTCGAACGAAGCTGTGACGAACAGCGGACGGTCCGTCGTTGTCTCTGGAAACATCGTCAACGGTGCCAGCCTCGGTGGCATCGTGCCGACCGTCTTTACCGGCACCTCCATGAATCGCGTGGGAACGGCCGATTACGGCAATGATCTCGCAACGGCCGTCGGCAGCGTCACCTTCGGGCATAATCGCTACGTCTGAGGGCCCTGTCAGAAAAAAAGCCGGGGCGTTGCCGCCCCGGCGTTTCAGGTGGACCGCGATCTGCCGCGGTCGGGAGGATAGCGGCTGCGCCKGGACGTTCCCGGCGCAGAGCTCTCAGTAGGAGTAGTACATCGCGAACTCGACCGGGTGCGGCGTCATTTCGAAACGCGCCACATCCTGCATCTTGAGCTCGATATAGCTCTCAATGAAGTCGTCGTTGAAGACGCCGCCGGCCTTGAGGAAGGCGTTGTCCTTCTTCAGCGCCTCGAGCGCCTCGCGCAGTGAGCCGCAGACGGTCGGGATCTTCTTCAGCTCGCGCGGCGGCAGGTCGTAGAGATCCTTGTCCATCGCCGGGCCGGGATCGATCTTGTTCACGATGCCGTCGAGGCCGGCCATCAGCAGCGCGGCGAAGGCGAGATAGGGGTTCGCCATCGGATCGGGGAAGCGAACCTCGACGCGCTTGGCCTTCGGCGAAGTCGTCCACGGAATACGGCAGGAGGCCGAACGGTTACGGGCCGAATAGGCCAGCAGCACCGGAGCCTCATAGCCGGGAACGAGACGCTTGTAGGAGTTCGTCGACGGGTTGGTGAAGGCGTTCAGCGCCTTGGCGTGCTTGATGATGCCGCCGATATACCAGAGGCACTCCTGCGACAGGTCGGCATATTTGTTGCCGGCCATGATCGGCTTGCCAGCCTTCCAGATCGACTGGTGGACGTGCATGCCCGAGCCGTTGTCGCCGTAGATCGGCTTCGGCATGAAGGTCGCGGTCTTGCCGTAGCTCTGCGCCACGTTATGGATCGCGTACTTGTAGACCTGCATGGTGTCGGCCATGTGGGTCAGCGTGTCGAACTTCAGGCCGAGCTCATGCTGGGCGGAGGCGACCTCGTGGTGGTGCTTCTCGACCTTGGCGCCCATCGCCGCCATGGCTGCCAGCATCTCGCCGCGCATGTCCTGCGCCGAATCCTGCGGCGGGACGGGGAAGTAGCCACCCTTGGTGGCGATGCGGTGGCCGAGATTGCCGCCTTCGTAATCGGTCATGCCGTTGATCGGCAGCTCGACGTTATCGAGCTTGAATCCGGTGTTGTAGGGGTCGGCCGAGATCTTGACGTCGTCGAAGACGAAGAATTCGGCTTCCGGGCCGACATAGACCGTGTCGCCGATACCGGTCGACTTGAGATAGGCTTCGGCCTTCTTGGCGATGCCGCGCGGATCGCGGTTATAGGGCTCGCCGGKCGCGGGCTCGAGCACGTCGCAGGTGATCACCATCGTCGCTGCCGAGAAGAACGGGTCCATCACCGCCGTCGTCGGATCAGGCATCAGCAGCATGTCGGACTCGTTGATCGCCTTCCAGCCGGCAATCGACGAGCCGTCGAACATCGTGCCCTCGGCGAAGATGTCCTCATCGATCATGGTGATGTCGAAGGTGACGTGCTGCCACTTGCCGCGCGGGTCGGTGAAGCGGAAGTCGACATACTTGACGTCATTGTCCTTGATCGCCTTGAGGACGTCCTTGGCGCTCTTCATCTCAGCATTCCTCTTGAAAGCAGTTTCTCAACATTCATCGATCCGCGGGTATTCGCCCGGCGGACGCCGATTTCGCGGGTTCGGGAATGAAGCCCTCAGATCGCGTCCGCGCCGGTCTCTCCGGTGCGGATGCGGATCGCCCCCTCCACCGACGATACAAAAATCTTGCCATCGCCGATCCGGCCGGTCTGAGCGGCCTTCTTGATGGCTTCGATCGCGCTCTCGACCATCTCGTCGGCCAGCACGATCTCGATCTTTACCTTCGGCAGGAAGTCGACGACGTATTCGGCGCCGCGATAGAGCTCGGTATGGCCCTTCTGGCGGCCGAATCCCTTGGCTTCGAGCACGGTGATGCCCTGCAGCCCGACTTCCTGCAGTGCCTCCTTCACCTCATCCAGCTTGAAGGGCTTGATGATCGCTTCGATCTTCTTCATGCGCCGACCGGCCTCCCTTGCGCGTGGTTGGAAACGGATATTCGTCCGTTCCTCGATACCGCCTGCCGGTCCAATCGTCGATGCACTGAAAATCGGCCTTTCCCGATGGCTCGGAGGCCGGTTCAGCGTTCCGCCGTGGCAGACGAACACTCGCCGTATGTGCTCATAGCATCGGCGCGTGTGCCTCGCCATGAGGGAGCGTGGCAGGTATCGCCTCATGATGAGGCGATATTCCGCCCATAATTTATGCAGATGATCAATCGATAGCCAAACGAGATCCGCGCGCCCGATCTTGCTATGAGCGTCCGGCTTCCGGATGATCGCGCGATGAGCACAGCAGACGAGATCGCCCTTGCCCTGTTGACCCCAACCGAGATGGCGCGCGCCGACAGGGCTGCGATTGCGGCCGGAACGACGGGGCCCGTCCTGATTGAGCGAGCGGGCAGGGCGGTCGCCGATGCCGTCAGCCGGCGGGCCCTACCCGGACAGGCCATTCTGGTTCTCTGCGGTCCTGGCAACAATGGCGGGGACGGGTTCGTCGCAGCCCGTCTCCTTCGCGAGCGCGGTTTCGGGGTGACGCTTGCCCTGTCGGGTGACCGTGAAGCCTTGAAGGGCGATGCCCTTGCGATGGCGCAGGCCTGGACCGGTGAGGTCATGCCGATTTCCTCTGCCGCTCCCGAGCGGGCAGCCATCGTGGTCGACGCCCTTTTCGGTGCTGGCCTCGATCGGCCGCTGGCCGGCGACGTCGCCGCCGTGGTGCAACGTGTCAACGCCTCGGCAGCTGCGGTGATCGCCGTGGATGTCCCCAGCGGCCTTTCGGGGGAGACCGGACGCGCTGATGGAGCGGTCACAAGGGCCGATGAGACGGTCACGTTCTTTCGCCTCAAGCCGGGGCATCTGCTTTATCCCGGGCGTGGATTATGCGGCGTGGTGACGCTTGCCGATATCGGCATCACGGCGGAGGTGGCATTTGGCAAGGGCGCCCTGGAGGCGCGAACTTTTCGCAACGAACCGCCGCTATGGCGCGCCGAGTGGCCGCACCACGCGGTCGATACCCATAAATACAAGCGCGGCGCGGTGCTCGTTCTGGCGGGCGGGCTTGCAGGGGTTGGCGCGCCCAGACTCGGGGCGCGTGCCGCGCTGCGCATTGGCGCCGGCCTGGTGACGATTGCGTGCCGGCCCGAAGCCCTTGCCGCGCATGCCGCCCGCGGCCCGGATGCGCTGATTCAGCGGGCAGCTGCCTCGGCAGCCGATATAGAAACTCTGCTGGCCGAGAAACGGCTCGGCGCAGTCCTCGCCGGCCCGGCACTCGGGCTTGACGAAACKGCTCGGGAAGCCGTCCTTGCCGCGCAGCGCTCGCGTGTTCCAGCGGTATTCGATGCGGACGCGCTCACCCTGCTGGCAGCGGAAACCACGTCCGTCCCGATCGGCTCGAGGATCAGGCCGAGCGGCGCAGCTTGCGTACTTACGCCGCACGAAGGGGAATTCGAGCGCCTCTTTGCCTCGTCTGCGGACGTGATGGCTGCTCCGTCTAGGCTCGAACGGGCGCGCCGCGCTTCGGCGGCCACCGGTGCGGTCGTCGTCCTGAAGGGGCCGGACAGCGTCATTGCCGAGCCCGGTGGAAGGGCCGCGATCAACATGACCGGCAGCCCGGACTTGGCGACGGCTGGGTCCGGTGATGTCCTGGCCGGCCTCATCGCGGGGCTGTTGGCCCAGGGCATGCCAGCCTTCCAGGCCGCCTGCGCCGCCGTCTGGCTCCATGGCAAGGCCGCGGAACGGTTTGGTCGTGGCTTGATCGCGGATGATCTGCCGGAAGCTGTCCTGCCCGTTCTCTCCGAGCTGCCTGCTCGTCGAGATGGTAACGTCCATTAGCTGGCGAACAACTTTGGAGATCGCCGGCCCGCTGCTTTGCAGGCCGGGATGTCTGGTGGCCAATTAGCGGCTGGCATAGGTCACGGCCGGTGCCGCCGTGAGTTGTTCCTTCGTCATGCTGATGACGCCATGGTCCGGGTACATCATCGGACCACGCGGAACAGGCGCAGCCGCTGTCGGAGCCGTGGCCGGACCGCTCGTGCTGCCGCTTCCTCCTGCGGGGGCAGGGGCAGGGGCCGGAGCGGGAACCACCATCGGCTCTTCGCTCCACGTCACCTGTTCGAAGGGGATCGCAACATCCTTCGATCCGATGCCAAGAAAGCCGCCGACGCCGACGGTCACCATCTCGACCTTGCCTGCCTTGTCGAACAGGACTTCCGTCACATCACCGACCTTCTTCTTGTCGGAGCCGTAGATATCGACACCGATCAGCTTGGACGCACGCCACTTCCCCTGGCCTGCGAGGTTGTTCTCTGGCGGCTTGGGGCGCTCCACGGCGGGGGCCGGAGCCGAAGGAGCTGCCGAGGGGGCGTTCGATGAGGGCGCACTGGTCTGMGAGATCGCGGTCGTCGCAAACATGACAGCTCCGACGGCCGTCAGCGCGATTGAATGCTTGAACATCGCTTCCTCCATTCAGGAACCGCAATTGCGGCTTGAGCGGAAAACGTCGGAATCCGGATTTGGTTCGCCAAAACCCTCCCTTTCGACGCGGGACATTGCCATGCGCTTGACGCATGGGCATGCCTGAAGGAGGGCGTCGGGACGGGGCCTGCAGGGCTGTTGCGCCTTGCTGCGCCCCGCGATCCTGTCATGCTTCTATCGTCGGATTGCTGCCGCCGGGCGAGCAGTCCGTCGCGAGAGCGGACGGGAGTATGCCATGCCTGCAGCCGAGCCGAGGACGCCCCTGACCATCCATCTGAGTGCTGCCGAACTGACTGCGCTCGATCGCTATCTGCGGGAAATCCAGTCACGTCGATCGCGTGAAGAGGCTGTCGCCGAGATTGTGGCGCGCTGGGCGACGGGGCAGGGGCTGTTGCCTGATCCGAACGACAAGGACGGGCTTGAGCTGGACGAACTCAACGCCAGCAATGACGCCTAGGATCGCGCCGGCACTAAGGGCGTGGCCGTGCGCGTACGGTTCCGTCCGGCGTTCTTGGCTGCGTACAGAGCCTGATCCGCGCGGCCGATCGCATGTGCGAGCGTCTCGCCACGGCGAAGCTCGGCAATGCCGAAACTGCAGGTCACCGTCCGATCGGGCGGCAGCCTGGGAAACGAGATCCTGGCGATTTCGCCCCGCAGGCGTTCCGCGAAATGGAAGGCTTGTTCTGCGGTCGTATCTTTGAGCAGGATGACGAATTCTTCGCCTCCCACGCGACCGACGGCATCGTTGCTGCGAACGGCGCTCCGGATGGAGGCTGCAATCGCGATCAGCACGGCGTCCCCGGCCGCGTGGCCATAGGCGTCGTTGATGCTCTTGAAATGATCGATATCGCAGGCGACGACGCTGAGCACCAATGGATGACGCGCCGCGCCCAGAGATTGAAACCGGCCTTGCAGGCCGCGCCGGTTCAACGCCCCCGTGAGCGGATCGGTATCGCGCTCCTTGCGCAGCCGGGCCGTCACATCCAGCCCTATGACGAGGAGCAGCCCAAGGCCCATCCCGACCCCGAAGACCGAGGCACTGAATTGCACCCAGGTCCAGAATCCGGACTGCAGGAACCCCGAAGCGGATGTTGCCGCGGCCAATTCGCTCGTCAGCAGCGTACGCAGGAAGAAATGCAGGCCAAACACCAGAACCAGCCAGAAGATTATCCTGTCGGTCGCGCTTCCCCGAGCAAGCGACCGCATGATCCAGGCGGCTGAGACGATGATGCCGCCGAGGCCGAAGCTCACGATATGGATGCGCACGATGAGGTTGCGGTCAATGTAATAGAAATAGCCGAGCGCGCCCATCACTGCGGCAAACCAGATGGTGAGGAACCAGCGAGAAGGGCGCCGGCCGGAGCGCACCATCACGCCAGTCACGAAGCCCAGCGTGCCGGAAACATAGAGCATTCCGTACAGCATCGTGTTCAACCCGAAATCGGCTGGAGTCCGTGTTGTCTGGACGAGCATCCCAAGGCCAAAGGCCAGGAACGCATGCGCAAAATGGAGCAGATACCAGCTTCGGCGCTCGGCCAGCCAGACGGCGCAGAAGGTTGCTGCGAACAGAAACAGAATGGCCGTTGGTACGAGATTCACGATGATCTGACTGCAGAGGCTGTCCGGTTCGAGATGCTGCTGCTCTCTACTGCCCCTGGGTAAACAATTCGCCGTCGCCGGATGTTCTGTCTGGCTCGCGAGCATCACTATCGGGGAGGGCGGCGACCCCAGAAGCAAGGGAGTGCGACGGCCCACGAAGGTGCTGAAATTGATCATCCGCCGGCCAGTTGCTACGGGAGCGCATGCCTGATGATCCCTTTCAGACCGTCGCGGAGCGGACCCTGCAGCGAGCCGATGTGGCAGCTCTCTCTGAGCTGCGCATACCGCACCATGTGATCGCGTGCGATCTTGATGAGGCGGACCTGTCGGGGCTCGATCTGTCGGGTTGGCTCTTCGAACGGTGCAGCCTCAAGCGCGCGAAGCTGAGAGGTACGAAACTCGAGCGGGTGCGATGGCTCGGCTGTCGGGCGGCCTTCGCAGATTTCATGGGGGCCGATCTATCGGACGGCCGGGTTCAGTCGGGAGATTTCAACAACGCCGTTCTGCGCCGGACGACACTGGTCTCGGCGTCCTTCGCGGGCTGCAAATTGACTGGCGCGGATTTGTCCGAAGCAAGGGCATTGGACTGCCGGTTCGAGGAGGTCCTGCTCGTCAGCGCGAAGCTTCCGTCGTTCAGCTTCCGCAAGACCACGCTCAGGAAAATCGATTTTAGCCAGTCGGACCTGAGGAAATGCGATTTCCGGGATGCTGTCTTCGAGGATTGCAGTCTGATGGATGCGGCACTGACCGGCTCGCGCTTCGAGGGGGCTGATCTTCGTGGCGCTGATCTGGGCGGACTGAGGCTGGTTGACGCCACGCTCTTTCGCGGCGCCACGATCTCTCGCCAGCAGGCTGGCCAGCTGCTCGCGGAATTGGGCTTGAAGGTGCGCTAGGGGGGCAGCCTCCGTGGGGCATCTCGGGGAAGTGTCGCCCTAACGTTCCCGGGGACGCCAGCGCCTCGGGCTGCTGCGGGGCTCCCTTCGATCGGGAGCCTTGAGAGCGTCACACAAGGATGTTTAGGCGGGGTATGAACGCCTTTCTTACTCTTGCCGTTGCCATCGTCGCCGAGGTCATCGCCACCTCGGCTCTCAAAGCGTCGGAGGGGTTTTCAAAACTGGGACCCACGGCCGTCGTTGCGATCGGATATGGCGTCGCGTTCTACTTCCTGTCACTCACCTTGAGGAGCATGCCCGTCGGGATCGCCTATGCTGTCTGGTCGGGCGCAGGTATCGTCCTGATCTCGGCGGTGGGGTGGTTTGCGTTCGGCCAGAAGCTCGATCTCTGGGCGGTGGTCGGAATGGGCCTGATCGTGACGGGCGTCCTGGTCGTGAACATCCTCTCCTCCTCTGGCGGGCATTGAGCGCTTTTGCGGCCTGGCTAATTTGGCGCCCTGGCGCGCGGCCATAGCGCCAATACCAAGCATCCACTAGTATAGGGGCAACGGGATCACCGGTTTGCCGCCCGCAAACAGTGCCGTCACTTATGTGGTTGTGTTCGGATGCCAAAATCCCCACGACGAACAGCGATGGCGATTTCACCCAGCACCAGACGGGACCAAGAACGTTGAGACTGCTCGCGCGCCTCTTTCAGAGATTCCTCGTTCTCTGCCTGGGCGTCGTCAGCGTTTGGCTGATCGTCTTCGTCATTTTCGATACGGCAGACCACAGGCTGCCATGGATCCTGGCGGCAAGCCTGACCTACGGTCTGGCTGCCTATGTCATTTTGCCAAACGTGGTTCGAATGGGCCTGAAGGTTCTTCACCGCAGATTGATCCCCCGATACACGATCACCGGAGATGGTCTGCCCGGAGACCCTGTAAACCTCGTCCTCATCGGCACTCTTCAACAACTGCGCGATGCGTTTGCAGCAGCGGGCTGGTCGACGGCCGATCGCTTGGGGATAGCCAGCTCCTGGCGAATGATACGAGCGTTTCTGCTGAACTCGACCTATCCGACCGCTCCTTTCAGCACCCTCTATCTCTTTGGACGCAGGCAGGACATCGGCTTCCAGGAGCCCATCGACAACAGCCCGCGCAAGCGCCATCACATCCGCTTCTGGGCGCTGAGCCTCGCCCATTCCGAGGACGATATGACGGGAGCGAGCTTCTGGTTGAATACCGATAAGCCAGCGACCGACCGGCCTGTGTTATGGGTCGGCGCTGGTACCCGGGACACTGGGCTATCTCTGACCCGGCTGACGTTCCAGGTGACCCATGCGACCGATTCCGACACGAATGCGGAGCGCAACTACATAGTCGCCCAGTTGAAGGCAAAGCAGATGATCGGTGATGTCGTATTGCATCAATCCGGTACACGTTTGCAAACCGGAAAGGTCAACCACTACATTACCGATGGCGAGATCGCCTTCGCCAGCCTGATCGTGAACTGAACTGAACGGAGCGCTGCGCTCTCGCTGCTTTCTCCTGGGGCGGGCGCAACGAAGCCGGCAATCGAGTTCGAAACCGCATGTGCGCAGAACGTCGATGAGGATCGCGCAACCAGCCAAGTTCTGGATTGCGGTCTCAGTGGTCGCCTTGGTTGCGCTGGTGCTGTTGCGCCAAATCCTGCTGCCGTTTGTGGTCGGCGCTTTGCTTGCCTATCTGCTCGTCCCGGTGGTCGACAGAATGGAACGGTTCGGCATGAATCGTTCCCTTGCAGCTCTGACCGTCTTCTTGCCGCTGGTTGCGGGCTTCATTGCCTTTCTCCTGGTGATGCTCCCGGCCATCATTGGCCAGTTCCGATYTTTCGTTGAGGAATTCCCCCGCTACCTCACGCGGCTCCAGTCGCTCGTGAGCGATGCGAGCGGCCCCTGGCTGCACAATGTCATGGGCGGCGAACTCCACCTCGAGCAATCCCCCGCCGATCWCGCCAAGTCGATGGGTAGCAGCTGGCTCGACAGCTTCCTTCGCTCGTTATGGTCAAGTGGGCTGGCCCTGGTTTCCCTTCTCTCGCTGCTCGTGGTGACGCCGATCATCGCCATCTATCTCGCCATCGACTGGCACCGCATGATGGCGGCGGTCGATGGCTGGTTTACCCCGGCGTATCGCGACGATGCTCGGGCACTGGCGCGCGAAATCCACGATACGATCGCTGGCTTCGTGCGCGGCCAGGTGGTCATCTGCTTCGTTCTGGCCGTGCTTTATGCATCAGCCCTGAAAGTGGTCGGGCTCAACCATGCCATTGTGATCGGGCTCACCGCCGGTCTCATCAGTTTTGTTCCCTATTTCGGCGCGGCGACGGGGTTCTTCGTGGCGGCCTGCGTTGCCCTGGCCCAGTTCTGGCCGAATTGGGTGCCTGTCGCTGTCGTGGGCGGCATCTTCATCGTCGGAGAAATGCTTGCCGATTATGTGCTGTCACCGCGCCTCATCGGCCGTCGGGTCAACCTCAACCCGGTCTGGATGATGTTCGCGCTGTTCGCCTTTGGATGGCTGTTCGGCTTCATCGGCGTGCTGCTGGCGATACCACTTGCGGCATCGCTGGGTGTGATCCTGCGTTTCGCGTGGCGGCGGTCTCTGGCAAGCTCGGGGCATCAGGCCCCAGACAGGCCTGGCTCAGAATGACGAGAAGGCCGGGACAGGATCGATAAGCGGCGTGGCCTGTCGCCGAGGATGACGGCGAACCGGGCCTGTCCCATTTGGACCAATCGCGCGGCGCGATTTTCCGCGCCTTCTTCAAGCGTTCCTGTACGAAGAAGCGGAGCTTCAGTGCTGGGCGAAGGCCGCAGCCAAACACGATGCCGGGCGTTCGACGGCTTAGGCCCATGGCCAGCATCCGCAGCGACAGTCAATAATGCCGTCTGCAACCCGACATCTTGATCGCACTGCGACGGCGGACAGGAGACGCCGCTGCATGCGCACATGCAGCCKGAACGGATTTACGGTCAGGCCACAGATTTGGGCTGAAATCGAGCGCGCCGCCAACGTGGGATACATGACGGGGCAAGCCCGCTCACATCCATTGAACGATCATCCCAGGCCCTAGCTGGTGAATGTCGATCTCCGCATCGCTCAGGCGGCGCTGCAGCTTCAGTTTGAAGTTGGGCAACAAGGCAGATTGATTGGCCAATAGTGCGACGGCGGCCTCGCCTGATTCTGCTGCGACGAAGAAGACCTGGCGGGCGCTGTCGCCCTCCGACGTCACTTCGATCTGGAATGCCTTCAAATCCATGGACCCCACCCCTGCCTCGCTGACGAGGCGGTAGCACGCTCCTCAACTCGCAGCCACCGACCGACGCTCCGATCTTTGCATCGCTATGTATGGCTGGGGCGAATTGGGATGAAAATTAGAGCCGCAAGGGGGAGCGCATTTCGCTATTTCAATGCGTTACAGCAAGGAACGGCTGGCAAGCATAAGTGGCGGAAGGGGTGGGATTCGAACCCACGGTGGGCTTGCACCCACGGCGGTTTTCAAGACCGCTGCCTTAAACCACTCGGCCACCCTTCCGGTTGGCCTGTCATTGCCGGGTGCGAGGCGTTTTTGCAAGTGCGATGACGTCAGGCCGAGGCGAGTTCCCCTTTGCAGTGTCTGGATCAGCCCCCCGCGAGCATGTGAGTCGGGTTGAGGCCGGGCAGGCCGAGCGCCCGGCCGCCCCGAACTGGCGAGCTCTGTGCCGGATTTGCCGGAGGTCCGCTTCCAGTGCGTCTTGGCGGCCCTTTGGCCGCCGATAGGGCCATTCCCAGCGGAAAAACACCACCGAAAGTCGCCAAATGACAGCGTTGCATTGTGGCAACGCCTGTCCGAAAAATGGCGGCGGAATGGTCGCGGGTTGACACTTGCCGCATTTCGGACACCTTTGTGCCCGCTCAAGGGCATCCTAGATGCCGGATCGGGGCATTCGCGCTCGGCGAGTCGCCCGTTTAACGATCCCTTTACAGGATTGACCGAAAACTTCGGCTTCGCCGCAGGATGCGGCTTGGCCGGGCGATGGCTTTCGGCACAACGACGGACGACCATAATGATGCGAGGCGCAAGCTCTTCGGCTCCGGCATTGGCCCATGTGGTAACCGACTCGGACAGAGCTTCCGCTTCCTCTCCCCTTGCTCTTCGTGCCGCGCGACTTGGTTGCGTGGCGCTCGCAGGTCTCCTCCTTGCCAATTGCGCGAATGATCAGGTTGCGCGCCGCAAGTCGAAGGAGATTGGCGCATTCCCCTCATCGAAATACGGCCCCGCCAGCCCCCGGGTTGTCGCGGACGGCCAGCCCGTTCCGAAGGGCGGCGGCCGCGAACTCGTCGGCAAGTCCTATTCCGTCGCGGGCAAGCGCTATACGCCTTATGAGAAGCCGGTCGGCTACACCGCGGTTGGCACCGCGTCCTGGTATGGCGAGGCCTTCCATGGCCGCCGCACCGCCAATGGCGAGGTCTATGACCGCGAAGGCATCAGCGCCGCGCACCCGACCATGCCGCTGCCGGCGTATGCCCGCGTCACCAACCTCCTGAACAACCGCTCGATCATCGTCCGCGTCAATGATCGTGGCCCTTACCATGGCGGCCGCGTCATGGACGTGTCGCAGAAGACGGCCGACGCGCTGGCCTTCCGCCACCTCGGCACGGCTCGTATC
>NZ_JBFTZN010000022.1:0-36760 GCF_056406775.1 Allobosea sp. P1_A7 | reverse complement strand
ACCCTGCCCCAGCACGATGCGCTTGGTCGGGCCCGGCAAGGTCACCGTGCGACCGAGCACATCCGTCACCGTCACKGGAGCGGCCGGGGCCGAGCCGGCCGCCGTCAACGCAAACAGCGTCAGCACGAGGCCCAGAACCCACGCAAATGGCCGCAGCTCGCGCGACGAGATCCGTACCTGGCTCATGCCGTCGTCTCCCGGCCGGCGGTGCCGGCGATCGCGAACGAAACCGCCCTGGCGAGCATCGCGGGGATGACCGAGATGTGGTTCTCGTCATCGAAGATCACATGCTTCACCGTGACGCGGTGCGAAGAGGSCAGGCGCAGCGCCATTTCGGCAGCATTGTCGAGCATGCGCGCCATATGCAGGCGCTGCGCTCGTTCCGGAGAGGTGCGCGCGTCGCGTGTCTGCTCGCTACCCCCAGCTGTGATCAGCAGCCGCGGCAGGGCCGCATCGCGGCGGCGCGCGACAAAGCTGGCCTCGCTGACCTCGATCGCGCGAGCGTTCCACCAGATCGAAGGGCTGCCGGCTACATAGGACCTGAACTGCTCAGGCCGCGTGAACAGCGCATGCAGTGCAAACAAGCCACCAAAGGAATGCCCCACCAGGGCCTGGCGGCTGGGATCGATGGCGGCGAGCGCTGCGACCGCCGGCTTTACGCTCTCCTCGATGAAGTCGAGGAACCGGTCCGCGCCGCCCTCGTTCGGCAGGAGATCGCCTTGCCGGCGCGCACCATCGAACGGGGCCTCGATGGGATAACCGATGCCCACGATGATCGCCGGGTCGACGCCCGTCACATCCTGCCGCCGACCCTGCAGCTGTGCCGTCTCGACGGCCGTRGCAAAGAGAGCATTGCCGTCGACCAGATAGATCACCGGAAACCCCGCCGCCGGTGCCGGACCCGGCGGGATCGCGATCAGCAGCCGATAGATCTCGCCATGGCCCGCGACGATATCCAGCTGGCGCGCCGTCGCCAGAGTTGCGGGCTCCGCGGATGAGACCTCAGGGCTGGCGGCATCTCGAACGGCCGCTGCCTGCATGGCGTCGTGGCTCACCATCTGTAGGACAGGGTCGCAAGCACCGTTCGGCGAAGGCCGAACGAGCACTGGGTCAGCGCGTAGCAACCCGCGACATAGTCCTTGTCGAGCAGGTTCTGGGCATTGACCTGAACCTTCCAGCCCTTCAGCGCCTGGCTCCGGACACCAAAATCATAGCTGATGGCCGCATCGACCAGGGTGTAGTCCGGCGTCTTGAAGGTGTTGCCGGGATCACCTGCGCCCTCGCCGACATAGCGCACGCCGGCGCCCAGCGCGAAGCCCGCGAACAGGCCCGTCTTGAAGGTGTAGTGGCCCCAGAGTGAAGCCATGTTGCGGGGAACGACCGTCGGCCTCTTGCCGAGGTCGACGCCGGTGCTCTTCGTCACCTCGGCGTCGGTATAGGCATAGGCCGCGATCAGCTCGAGACTGTCGAACAGCTTCGCCCGACCCTCGACCTCGAAACCACGCGCCCGGACCTCGCCCGTCTGGATCTGGAAGCCCGCATTGGCGGGGTCGGCCGTCGGCACATTGCTCTGGGTGAGTTGATACACGGCCGCCTGGATGAAGGCGTCGTAGCCGGGCGGCGCGTATTTCAGGCCGACCTCATACTGCTCGCCATCGGTCGGTTTGAAGGGCGAGCCGCCAAAGGTCGTGCCCGCAACCGGTTCGAACGAGGTCGAATAGCTCGCATAGGGCGCCAGGCCATTGTCGAAATTGTACATCAATGCGGCGCGGCCTGTCGTGGCGTCGTCGTCCTGCTTCGTCAGCGCGCCATTGGTGAGGGCGCGCGTGCGGCTTCTGGCGTTGTCGAAGCGCCCGCCGACGAGGAGCGAGAGCCGGTCGAGCTTGATCTGGTCCTGGAGATAGACGCCGAACTGCGTCGTTTCCTGCGTGGTGCCGGGCAGGGCCGGTGTTGCAAAGGGCGTGCGGCCATAGACCGGGTTGACCCAATCGAGGGGCTGGACGGTGCCACCCGCGCCGGTGAAGGCGGTGCCGTCCATCCAGTAGCCGTCGACGCCGAGCAGGACCTTGTGAGTCAGCGGACCGGTGCGGAAATCGGCCTGGAGCTGGTTGTCGATGCCGAAGGTCCGGGCCTTCTCGTTCGACGCCGTCACGCGGCGCATGAGCGTGCGCTGGTCGGCGGCCAGGCTTGCCACGGCGACAGTCCTGAAGCGCGACTCGAGGTCGGTGAACCGCAGATTCTGGCGGAAGCTGAAGACATCGTTGAAGCGGTGCTCGAGCGCGTAACCTGCTGCGATCTGGTTTCGGCTATAGCCCTCATAGGCGGGCTCGCCGGGGAAGAACTTGCTGGGGATCCGGCCGTAGCGGTTAGGCAATGCGCTGCCGACTGCCGGGATGAAGCCGTAGAAGCCGGTTTCCGGGTCGCGCTGGAAGGAGGTGAGGATGGTCAGGCTCGTCGCAGCGCTGGGCTGGAAGGTCAGCGATGGCGCGATAAAGACCCGCTCCTCCTTGGTGAAATCGACCTGCGTATCGGCGGCCCTGCCGAGCCCGAYGATCCGGTAGAGGACCGTCTTGTCCGGGTTCACCGGCCCGCCGATGTCGAAGGCGAGCTGGCGGCGCTGATGCGAGCCGATCTGAGCCTGGATCTCGCCAAAGGCTTGATCCGTCGGGCGCTTGCTGACCAGATTCACCAGGCCGCCCGGCTTGACCTGCCCGAAGATCACGGAAGCTGGACCGCGCAGCACCTCGATCCGCTCCAGCCCGTAGGTTTCCATGGCGGGGACGAGGAAATTGACGCCGCGTTGGACACGCAGGCCGTCCTGGAAATTGATGAAGCCTGCATTCGAACCGCTACCGCCAAAGCCTCGGATGAAGGTGCTGTCGTAGCGACCCGAGGACAGGCGCGTCTCCGCCAGGACGCCGGCGGAATAGCGAAGCGCCTGGCCGACGCTCTGCGCGGCCTGATCGTCGATCTGGGCGCGCGGGATGACCGTAATCGATTGCGGCGTCTCGATCAGGGGAGTGTCGGTCTTGGTGCCGCTGGCGCTGCGCCGCGCGATATAGCCGTCGACCGGCCCATTCGCCTTCTCCGGCGCGCCTTGAACTTCGATCGTGTCGAGCGACACGGTGGGAGATGCGCTTTGAGCGAGGGCCGGACCAGCGAGCGCGACCGGAAGAACACTGAGAGCGACGCTGGCGAGCGCCACGGTCCTGGCACGACGCCAGAAGCATATAGGAGCGCCTGCTGCTCGGATCGACCAAGATCCATCCTTGTTCGAGTTGCATGTGTTCATGATCGAGATGCCCCGCCGTATTGCGGGTTTCTTCTCGACCAGCACAACAATCGGGGCAATCGGATCGACTTTGGCTGCCCGCAGTATTTCTTTCGAATGAGTTTCGAAGCCTTCCAATCGGTTGCCAGAACTTCAGCAGAGCGGCGTCAACGCAAGGTGCTGGGCAGAATGCCGAAGCGCTTCCGGAAAATCCCCGAGAAATGCGCAGGGTTGTATCCGACGTGGTAGGCCGCCTCGGCGACGCTCTTCTCGCCGCTGCGGATCAGGTCGTAGGCCTGTTGCAGGCGATGGGCCTGGAGATAGTCGAAAACGCTCGCTCCGTAGAGCTGACGAAATCCAGCTGTCAGCTTGGTGACATTGAGGCCGGTATTCCTGGCGAGTTCCCCCAGTGTTGGGGGATTGCGGGCCGATTGAAGAAGCAGAGCGTGCGCCGCACGCAGTTGCTCGATCGTTCGCGGCGACAGCCGCGCGGCCCGCTGCGGCCGCTCGTTGACGATCTGGTCCACAACTGTGGCCGCGAGTTCGAGCGCCTTCCCGGCCATGTAGAGATTGCGCATCGCGCCTTCGATCCGGCACTCCGCCATCTGCAGCGCGATCCCGCGCAGATCGGCGCCGGCAGCGCGCGCCCATAGTCCCGGGCCGATCCCGCTGCCCTGCATCTGTCCCATCAGACCTGAGAAGCTGGCGCCGAGTTCGTCCTGCGCGAAGTCGGCATCGAGCTGCACGATCGCGCAGCGCACGCCCTCGCCCGACAGGCAGGTCCGTTTCTGGACATGATCGCCGTCATTGGCGGCGACCAGCAGCATCGGGCTGTTGATGGTCAGAGGCGGCCTGTCGTCGAGCTCATAGGACTGATGTCCCTGCAGCATGACGACGACCTTGAGCCCCCGCTTCATCGGCCCGACGACCTGTTCGCCCCGCCCGTGCCGAAACGTTCCGGCGGACACCTTCAGCCGCTTCGAGAACAGCTGCATCGAAGCCGACGACCGATCCTGATCGAGCCTATCGTCCATTCCTGCCCCATGGCGTCCGTACCCTGGGATCCGTCATAGACKAGAAACATAAATCTCTGCAATATCAATAGTTTATAAGAATTCTAATGATCCGGGGCCCACATGCGGGCTGCCGTTCGAGCGGCGTGGCAGCGTAGACGTAGGGAACGTCGAGGCGCGCCGCTGACGTCCGGCGAAGGTCCGCTTGCCAGGACGCGTCCGGGCGCCCGATCCGATCTGCCCGCTGGTGTCGTCGGGAGCATGAACCCCTTTGCGACCGACGACGCTCAGCGCGGGCCCGCTCAATCCGGGTGGGTCACCTTGCGTGGGCCGTTTGGTTGCGCTGCCAAGGTGCAGATCATGCGCGCGACCTCCCATGATTTCTCGAAGGCGGGAAGAGGCAGGAACTCGAAGCGCGAGTGGAAGTTGTACGCGCCCGTAAAGAAGTTGGGGGTGGGCAATCCCTTGGCCGAGAGCGCTGCGCCGTCTGTTCCGCCGCGCATCGGGATCAGCTTCGGCTTGATCCGCAGCGCTTCCAGAGCCGCGAAGAGCAGATCGACCGAGCGGCGGTCATCGCCCAGGCTGTCATGGATGTTGCTGTAGGTATCGGTCACCTGGCAGTCGACACGGCCTTTGGGATATTGCGCGGCAATCAGGTCGGCAACCTCGCGGATGCGCCGTTTGCGCCGCTCGAACTGCTCCCTGTCGAAGTCGCGGATCAAGACGCGCAGGCGCGCCTCGCTCGCATTGGCGACGATGTCGTTGAACCAGAAATAGCCTTCGCGGCCCTCGGTGTGCTCGGGCGTTTCCGCACGGTCGAACTGGCCGATGAAGTCGAGCGCCATCAGCAGCGGGTTCACGAGGATGTCCTTCGCCGACATCGGGTGGGCGGTAACGCCAGTGAAGACGATCTCGCCTGCCGCGGCGTTGAAATTCTCGATCACGACCTCGCCAAGTTCGCAGCAATCGATCGTATAGGCGAAATCGCAGTCGAAGCGGGCGAGGTCGAGTGCCTTCGCGCCGCGCAGGCCAATCTCCTCGTCAGGAACGAAGGCGACCAGGATGTCGCCATGCTGGCTCCCGGCGCCGAGTTCCTCGAGCAGCGTCATGATTACGGCAATCGCGGCCTTGTTGTCGGCTCCGAGCACACTCGTTCCGTCACCGACGATGATGTCCTGCCCGACCCAGGAGCGGATCTCGGGATGCTCCGCCACGCGCAGCCAGATGTCCCTTTCCGGGTTCAGGCAAAGATCCTCGCCCTCGAAGCGCAGGATGCGCGGGCGGATCGTCGGCGAGAGGCCGGTGTCGATCGTGTCGAGATGCGCGATGAAGCCGATCCTCGGCGCGCCCGGCCTCGTGCCCGGCTTCATGGCGGTGACGGTGGCGTGGTCGTCAAGCACGACCCTTTCAAGTCCAAGTGCGCGCAGCTCCTCTGCAAGCAATGCGGCGAGCCGCTGCTGGCCCGGAGTGGTCGGCAGCGTCGTCGCTGTGGCGTCGCTCTGACTCTCAATCGCCAGATAGCGGAAGAATCGTTCGACCAGTTGCTCGCGAATGCTCATTCCTGCTCCATTGGACTCTTCGAGGCTCTGATGCCGTGTCAGGCGGTATGTCGGCGTTTCCGTTACCCGAAACAACCGGCGCGATCGCGGCCGGCCCATTGGCTGCTCCCGTTGCGACGAACCTAGCGCAATGGCGGCTGCCGGACAGTGGCGCCCCGGCTGGTCTCCCCTTCGTGTGCCTCAATCCGGGTGGTGTGGCGGGGCGTCGCGATTGCGCAACCGAACCGGGACGAACGGGCTCTGACCCGCCAGCAACGGTTCCCGCAACTGCCGCCCTCTTCAAGGCTTGACCAAAAGGCACAGGCCATCGTTGGTCTGCCATGGCCCGGTCTCGCCGCCCTCGGATTCAGGCGCCGTACCGGACCCCGGGAGGGGCTCTCCGATTTGGGCCTTCCGAATGGGGAGGCATCGCGACGGAAAGCACCGTGAGCGGCGCCGTGGGTTTGACGGTTTGCTGCGTTGCTGTATACAGGTAGATAGCTACAAGCTTCCAGAGGGAAGAGGGGGATTGATATGGCGTTTCACGTGCTCCGTATGGCCTTGTCCGCGGCCGTTCTGCTTGCCGCTGCGCCGGGCGCACAGGCCGGCCCGGTCCTCGACAAGATCAAGCAGGACGGAAAGATCGTCTGCCTGGTCAATCCGAATTCACCYGGCTTCTCCGTCCCCGACAGCCAGGGCGCATTCCGCGGCTTCAATGTCGATTTCTGCCGCATGGCGGCCGCTRCGATCTTCGGCGATGGGGCCAAGGCCGAGCTGCGCGGCATCGGGTTCTCCGACAGCCTGAAGGCGATCATCAGCGGCAGCGCACATATTGCCTCGCGCGGCATCACCGCGACCGGCACCCGCGACGCCGATCCCGGCGTGTCCTTCGTGACGACCACCTTCTATGACGGGCAGGGCTTCATGGTGCCGAAAAGCCTCGGCATGACGAAGCTCGCTGACCTGTCCGGCGCGACCGTCTGTGCCGAAGAAGGCTCGACGACGCTGCTTTATCTCGCCGACTGGTTCGGCACCGCGAAGCTGCCCTACAAGGTCGAGAACATCGCCGACAAGACCGCACGCCTGCAGGCATTCTTCTCCGGAAAATGCGATGCGGTGGCGAGCTCGGTATCGGCCCTGGCCGCCGATCGTCTGCTGGCACCGAAGCCRGACGATTACGTGATCGTTCCCCAACGTTCAGCCACCGAGCCGCTCGCCCTTGTGTCGCGCCCGGATACGGAGCTGGAGAAGACGCTGTTCTGGGGCGTCCAGATCATGATCGCCGCCGAGGAATTCGGTGTCACCTCGCAGAATATCGATGCCAAGCTCGCCTCGCTCAAGGATCTGCCAGTCGACGAGCAACGGTTGATCTCCCCGACCGGGCCAACTGCCGACATGGCGAAGAAGCTTGGCCTGCGTCCCGACTGGAGTGCGCAGATCATCAAGCAGGTCGGCAATTACGGCGAGGTTTTCGAAAAGCATATCGGCAAGGGCTCGCCCCTCGCCATGGACCGCTCAGCGTCTCCGAACCGCCTGGCCAGGGATGGCGGACTGATCTTCGCGTTCCCCGTCCGCTAGATCATCGGACCGGATATCGTATCCAGTCCGATGATCTAACCCTTTGTCTTTGCATCGGCCTTCCCGAAAACCGCAATCCACTTTTCGGGCCGATGCTCTAGGCCGTCGTTCAACCGCAGTGCGACTGCGTGTCCTTCTTCCGGCTCGCCGACCGCTCGGCGAGCCGGAATGCGTTCCGGCACCGCCTTCGCCTGCTCTTCCAATATGGCCGATGCCATTGTTCTGGACAGCTCTGCCCGATCTGCCTCTAGTCGGCACCGATCGGAACACTGGATCCGGCAAGGTTTGCAGGGGACGGGCATGGAGGAAGGGCCGGTATGGGTTACGGTCCGCGGGCATGCCGGAGCCGTGGGCATGTTGCCGCTGCCGGGGCTCGTCATCCTCCGGCGGGGCGAACGGACCATCGACGCGGATCAGCAGGAGCAGGTTCTCGATGTTMTGAAGTCGAGGGGAACGACGCTCCTGGTGAGCCTCCTGGACCAGACGGAATGCGATGCCGATGACAGCGAACATCTGCAACGCGCTGCGGAGCTGCGCGGGATCCGCCTCGTTTGTGCGCCTATCCTGGATTTTTCCGCCCCGGACGAGACATTGGACTGGCCGCGTTTGGCCCAGGCGATCCTTGGCGAGCTAAGCCTCGGCCGGGGTGTCGCCTTCTGTTGTCTCGCTGGATATGGCCGCAGCGGCATGATGGCCGCGCGCGTGCTGATCGAGACCGGAATGCCGCCGCAGGACGCGATCGCCGCGGTGCGCTCGGCTCGGCCGGGCGCAATCGAAAGCGAGGCCCAGGTCTCCTACTTGCTATCGTCCTCGCCATAGCGTGCGAGCAGCAATTCGAGATGCGCCGCATGCAGGCGAAACAGCTCCGATGCCGGCAGGCTTTCGGTCTTCTCGGCGGTCGCCGCGATTTCCTGCACGAGCAGGGCGCGCACGAGCCCCGGATCGCATTTCAGCCAGCTGACCCAGCTTCGCGCGATGCGGAAGAAAATCATGTCGTCCATCTGGCGCAGCGCCTCGTCGCCGATCAAGGCGTTGCGCGCCTCGTGATGGGCGCGCCAGACGCCCCAGACATCCTTGACGGGGGAGGTGTCACGCAGCCCCTCGGCCAATGAGCGCAACCGCGCATAGTCGGACCGGAGCGAAGTCGGGAGCTGCAGCGGCACGAGATCGGCGATCAGACCCGTCAGGCCGATGCGGAAACGCAGCATGTCGACAGCGTGATGATCGACATAGGAAACGATGGTGCCGACGCCGTTTCGCGTCTCCGCGAGCTGTTCGTAGACAAGGCGCTGCAGGACCTGCCGGATCGGCGTGCGGCTGACGTGGAACTCCGCGGCGAGTGCCGCTTCGTGGATGACATGCCCTTCGTCATATTCACGCAGGCAGATGCGGTCGCGCACGATCTCGAAGATCACGTCGTTGCGCGAGCGGACCATCTGGCGAAGCTGCTGCGCCTCGGGGCTGGTGAGTTCGATCGTCATAGCTCTCCCTGTCGCAAGGCCGGTCTCAGCCGAGCTTGCCGGCGCCGTGCCCGAGCCGCCGCGCTCGTTCGGAGATCATCCAGCAGCAGAGGAAATAGAACAGCCCGATCGCAATGTTCGCCTCCAAAGCATAGGCCTGCCAGAGAGGATCGGCATATGCCATGCGGGCTGTCGAAAGCAAATCATGCATGCCGACGATGGCGACGAGCGAGGTGTCCTTGAAGCTGCCGATAATCGTGTTCGTCATGCCGGGGATGGCCGTGCGCAAGGCCTGGGGCAGCACGATCAGGCGGATGCGTTGCGCGGCGGTGAGGCCGAGGCTGGCTCCCGCCTCGATCTGCCCCTTGGGCAGCGCCTGCAGCCCGCTGCGAATGTCCTCGGCGAAATAGGCCGCATAGAAGAGGGTCAGCACGATCAGGATGGCGGCGACGGGCTCTATGGTCGCGCCGCGCGTCAGCAGCAGCGGCAATACGAAAATGCCGGCGAACAAGACCGCGACCATCGGAATGGCGCGCACCGTCTCGATATAGGAGACGGCGGCAAGGTTCAGCGCGCGATGCTGCGACCAGCGAGCCAGCGCCAGCAGGATGCCGAGCGGAAATGCTGCCGCCATCGTGAAGGCAGACAGGAACAGGATGAGGGGCAGGCCGTTCCAGCGGTGGGATTCGACGAAGGGCAGGCCAGCGAAGCCTCCGCGCAGAAGCAGGTAGGAGAGCACAGCAGTGCCCACGACCATG
Source organism: Allobosea sp. P1_A7 (assembly GCF_056406775.1). Lineage (NCBI taxonomy): Bacteria > Pseudomonadati > Pseudomonadota > Alphaproteobacteria > Hyphomicrobiales > Alloboseaceae > Allobosea > Allobosea sp. P1_A7. Next base: position 27,142 of record NZ_JBFTZN010000022.1, on the reverse strand, counting down.
GCTGCCCGGATCGCAAGCCTCATCGGAACAAGTGCAAAGACGAGGATCGTCACGATGATCAGGCCGCTGGCGAGTTGCGCGCGCCAGCGCTCGGCGGCCGGGTAGGTCCCGGTCAGGACGAGATTGGCCTTCTCGCTGAGAAATGCCCAGCAGGCTCCCGTGGCATTCAGGCATTCGGCCCGGCTGCCGGAAAACGGGACCGCCTCGAGCACCACCCAGGTCAGCGCGCTCCAGGCGAACAGGACCAGGAGAGCGAGCGTGACGACAGTCAGCACCGTATTCCACCAGCTCGAAAACAGATTCTGGCGCAACCAGCCCAGCATGGGCGCGAGCCCCTTCCGGGGAGGGGTATTCGCGCGGGCGATCGTCTCGACTGTCAGCGTCATTCTCAGCGCGCCTTCAGCCGGAAGGCATGGTCGCACCAGTTCACCAAGGCCGAGATCAGCAGGTTCGCGATTAGGAAGAAGGCGGCCACGAGCGCCATCAGTTCGATCGGGCGGAATGTCTGATTCACCGATGTGCTCACGACACTGAGCAAATCAGAGTATCCGATCGCCAGCGCGATCGAGGTGTTCTTCAGCAGGTTGGAGTACTGATTGCCGAGCGGCGGCGTGATCACGCGCAGTGCCTGGGGCAGCACGATGAGCCGCATCGTCTTCAACCAGTCGAGGCCGAGCGCCTGTGCTGCCTCGCGCTGTCCGTGCGAAGTGGCGATGATGCCGCCGCGCACGATCGCGCCGATCTGCCCGCCGTGATAGACCGACAGGGCCACCACTAGCGCGGTGAACTGCAAGGACAGGCTCACGCCCCCGGTGACATTGAAGCCCGCCAGCTTCGGCACAGACCAGGTGACATGGAGTGTCCCTGTCAGGTAGAGCGCCGCGTAGAGGCTCGCCGCGGCAGCGACCACAGGCAGGAAGACCGGGCGGCGCTCGCCTGTGCGGTCCTGGTGCAGCCGGGCGGCGCGGAGCCACAGAAACGCGCCTGCGAGCCAGAGGCAGGCTGCCATCGCAAGCGCCTGGCCGCCCTGCTCGATGATCGGCCAGGGCAGCACGAGACCGCGATTGCTTAGCATCGCGCCGAAGGGGCTGGTCCAGGCCGAGCGAATATGGGGCAGGCTGCGCACCATCGCGACATAGAGCGCGATCACGATCAGGAGCTTCGGCAGATTGCGGAGCAACTCGACATAGGTGCGCGCCAACGTGCGCACGAGCCAGTTGGAACTGGTCATGGCGATGCCGACGAACAGCCCGATGCCGCTTGCCAGGACGAGGATGAGGGCCGCCGCGGCGAGGGTATTCAAGATGCCGACGAGCAGCACACGGGCGTAGGTGTCGCGGGGCGAATAGCCGATCAGGCTTTCGCTGACATCGAAACCCGCTTCCTGCCAGAGGAACGAGAAGTCGATTTCCATTCCCGCAGCCGCGAGGTTCGCAGAGACGTTTCGAGCCGCGAGGAGACCGAGAAGGGCGATCCCGAGCATTGTCGCCGCCGGCCAAAGCACGGCCGCGAGCCGCTCACGCCTCGTCCGTGGCGGAGGCGGCGTGGAACTCGCTGCTTTGGGCGGAGGGGCTGACATGGACTTCATGGTGATATAGCTGTACACAGCTATATCACTGAGTCAATTGATGGGCGTTGCGGGCATTGCGCGCGGCCCGGAGGGGTCTGCTTGGACAAGTCAGCTTCGAAGCCAGCATCGATCATCGCGCTGCCCGGGATCGCCGGAAAGCTGGTGCTGGCCCCTTGTCCGGGATTGTGGCGAGGGCGCCCCTTGCCAGGCGCCAATCCCGTGCTGGCTCTCGGCCAGGATCTCGATTATCTCGCCAGGCTCGGAGCCGGCGGGCTGCTCAGTCTCGTCGAGGCGCATGAGCTGCCTTGCGAGCAGAAGCTGTTTTCCGTGGCTGTCCGGGAGGTCGGACTGGAGTGGGCCCATGCAGCCATTCCCGATTACAGCGCGCCGACTGCGGCCTTCGCCGCGAACTGGCAGAGGCTTGCGCTGTTGCGTCGCCTCGCGGCGGGGGAGAACTGGGCCATCCATTGTAAGGCGGGGCTTGGGCGCACCGGGACGGTCGCAGCGCTGCTGCTCATCGAATGCGGCCTCGAAGCCGAGGCCGCGATCGCGAAAATCCGGCATGAACACGCAGCCGGCGCGATCGAGACGCCCGCGCAGGTCGAGTACCTGATCGCTAATGCGCGGTCTCGCATGTGATGCGGGCTGTCGCGGCGCGGGCGTGACGAAGAGCTGACCGCCGGCGTCCGTCGATCGCTCAGGCTGGCTTCTCGTCTGCGAGCACGATTGCCGTCGTCAGGTCGGCGACATGCGGCATCGACGCAATCTCGTCACGCACGGAGTTCAACGCCCGGGTCGTCTCCGCCTCGATTTCGGCGATGACGTCGATCTCGCCGCCGATCGAGTAGCACCGCCTGACCGCCGGGAGCACGGCAATCCGATCCACCGTGTCGCGTGCCGGCGTCTTGGTGAGGCGGATGATCAGGAAGGCGCGGAATGCGTCAACACCCGAACGGCCCTCCATGACGGTTGCCGTGTAGCCGCGGATGGTGCCGTCGGTCTCCATCTTGGCGATGCGCTCGCGCACGGAGCTGCGGGCGAGCCCGACGCTTCCCGCAATCGTCTTGATCGGCAGCCGCGCATTGTCCTGGAGCAGCCGCAGAATCTTCGCGTTCGTCTCGTCCATCGCCATCAAGGGCTCGCAGATATCCGTGTGGCGGCGATAGCAGGTTGCTACCGCCACAATGGCGGCAAAACCGCCGATTGGAGCAGCGCGGCCGCCACCGCATCAATGTCAGATTGATGGCAGAGCGACAATTCGGAAAGCCTGCGATGACCTTCGTCAACCACCCACGCCCGACATTCTCCCTCGACGAGGCGGCGAAGGTCTTGCGGCAACGCTTCGGCGTTGTCGGCCGCCTTGATGGCCTGCCCAGTGAGCGCGACCAGAATTTCGACGTGCGGGCGGACGATGGGCAGCGTTTCATCCTGAAGATCGTCAATGGGGCCGAGCCGCTCACGGCGATCGAATTCCAGACCGCGCTGCTGCGGCACGTCGAAATCAACGATCCGAGCTTGCCGACGCCGCGTGTGATGCCGACGCGCGATGGGCTGGAATTCGGCCTTTTGACCGGCCGCGGCGGCGAGCGTCATTGTGTCCGTCTCGTCTCCTATCTCCCCGGCACGCCGCTGGCCGAGGTTGCCAAGACGCCGGAAACGCTGCGCGACATCGGCCGTGTCCTCGGGCAGCTCGACCGGGTGCTCGGCAGCTTCGGTCATCCCGGTGCGCATGTCGCCTTCGATTGGGAGATCCGCGAGACGCCGCGGGCGCGCCAGCGCCTGTCCCATGTGTCCGATGCGGCACAGCGGCGCTGCCTGGAGAAGGTGCTCGACACCTATGATTCCCGGGTCGCGCCGACGCTCCGGCGCCTGCGCCATGGTGTCATCCACAATGACGCCAATGACTGGAACCTGTTGGTCGCCGATCCCGAGAAGGGCGCGATCGCGGGTCTTATCGATTTTGGTGACGCGGCCCATTCGCCGCTTATCGCCGAGCTCGCCGTCGCCTGCACGTATGCGATGCTCGACGAGAAGAGCCCGATCGAAACAGCCGCCATGATCACTGCGGGCTATCACGCGGAACTGCCGCTGCAGGACGCCGAGTTCGAGATCCTGCTCGATCTGATCGCCGCACGGTTGGCGGTGAGCGTGTCGATTTCGGCGACGCGTCATGCCGAAGCGATCGAGAATCCCTATCTCCTCGTCAGCGAAAGGCCGGCCTGGACTCTCCTGGAGCGGCTCGGCAAGGTCGATCGCCGTATCGCCACGGCGATCCTGCGCAACGCCTGTGGCCTCGAGGCGACGCCCGGGGCTGGACGCCTGCGGGGCTGGCTGGCCGCAAACCGCCGGACGCTGGCGCCGCTCATGCACCGGCATCCGGCGCGCCAGCAGAAGCATGTGGTCGATCTCGGCAATCCCGAGGCGCCGCTGGCGCGGGCGAGCGCGGCGCAGGATCATGCTGCCGCGGACCGGGCCTATGCCGATCTGCAGAGGGAACACGGCTTTACGCTCGGCCTCGGGCCGTATGGCGAACTGCGCACCGTCTATACGGCGCCCTTTTTCGACTCGACCCTGATCGACGGCGCGCGCCGGAACATCCATCTCGGCCTCGATATCTTCGCGCCTGCGGGTGCRCCGCTCTTTACCCCGCTGCCGGCAAAGGTGGTGGCGGCCACGATCAATCCTGCGCCGCAAGATTATGGCGGGCTCCTGCTGCTCGAGCATGAGCCGGAACCTGGCCTGCGCTTCCGGAGCCTCTGGGGTCACCTGGATCATGCGTCGGTTCGCGAGCGCCGCGTCGGCGAGGAACTGCCGGCCGGCGCCTGTGTGGCGCGGCTTGGCGACTATGCAGAGAATGGCGGCTGGATACCGCATCTCCATCTGCAGCTCGTCGCCRCGGATTATGATGACGTCAGCGTCATTCCGGGCGTTGGCGAGTCGGCTTTTCCCGGCGTCTGGAACGACCTCTTTCCTTCGCCCTATGATTTCGCGGGCCTGCCGCCGGAGACCTTCGACAGGACCGGACAAGAAAAGGATGCCCTGCAGGCGGCGCGCAAGAAGCGACTGGGCCCAAATCTGTCGCTGTCCTATCGCAGGCCGCTCAAGATGGTTCGCGGCGAAGATGTCTGGCTGATCGACGAGACCGGCCGGGCCCATCTCGATTGCTACAACAACGTCGCCCATATCGGGCATTGCCACCCGCGCGTGGTGGATGCGATCACGCGGCAGGCCCAGCGCCTCAACACCAACACGCGCTATCTCCACGACAACATCATCGACTACACGGAGCGCTTGGCGAAGACGCTGCCGGGTGAGCTCGATACGTTCTTCGTGGTGTGCACGGGGAGCGAGGCGAACGAACTCGCGCTGCGCGCGGCCCGAGCCTATACGCGGCGACGCGACATGATCGTCCTGGACTGGGCCTATCACGGCCACACACAGGGCCTGATCGACATCAGCCCCTACAAGTTCAAGCGCAAGGGAGGCAGCGGGCGGCCGGAGCATACGCATGTGCTGCCCGTCGCGGATCCCTATCGCGCGCCGGCGGAGTGGCCGGAGGGCGAGATCGGCAAGCGCTATGGCGAGCATGCCTGCGAGATCATCGACCGGCTCGTGAAGGACGGGCATGCGCCCGCCGCCTTCATCGCCGAAACGATCCCAAGCGTCGCCGGGCAGGTCTTCCTGCCGCCGGGATATCTCGGTGCGATCTACGATGCCGTTCGTCGCGCCGGTGCCCTGTGCATCGCGGATGAGGTCCAGGTGGGCTTCGGCCGCGTGGGCCAATCGATGTGGGCCTTCAAGGAGCACGGTGTCGTGCCGGACATCGTCACGATGGGCAAGCCGATCGGCAACGGTCATCCCCTTGCCGTTGTCGCGATGCGCCGCGAGATCGCGGAACGCTTCGCCAACGGGATGGAGTATTTCAATACATTCGGCGGTAATCCCGTGTCCTGCGCGGCGGGGCTCGCTGTCCTCGATGTGCTCGAAGACGAGCGTCTTCTGCCGAACGCCGTGGAGCAGGGAGACTATCTCCTCACCGGCATGCGCAAGTTGATGGACCGTCATTCGGTCATTGGCGACGTGCGCGGGCGCGGCCTGTTCCTCGGCCTTGAACTCGTGCGGGACCGGGCAACCAAGGAGCATGCCGGCGAACCCGCTTCGGCCATCGTCAATCGGTCCAGGGAGCTCGGCGTGCTGATGGGGACCGACGGCCCCTTCGACAACGTCATCAAGCTGCGCCCGCCCATGACCTTCCGGCGCGAGCATGCAGACATCCTGCTCGAGACCCTCGACGAGGCGATGCGCGACACGCTGGGCTGAAGCTACTGATCGGCGCACCGAGCAGGCGAGGCGCGTCGCTCGCTGAAACAGGCCCGGCGGTGGGCAACCTCCGCCGGGGCAATCTTGGGGCGCGCCTGTGCAACCCGGCTGCGATGACGAAAACGCGAATTCCTGCGCGCGACGCCGACGACGGTGTATCGGCTCCGTCGCGAAGAGGGGCTCGAGYGGCCCAGGATCCATTAAATTAGACAATGCTTCTAATTTAGACTTTTTTGTCTTTATCCCATATGCTAGACAGCTCGAACCCGCGTTTGGACGAGCGTCATGAAGATCGAAGAATTCAGCCTGGAGCGGATCCAGTCGCTTTACGAAAACACTGTCGAGTTCAATCTCTCGGATAGCGGCGTTCACCCCTACAGCCTGAACGGGCTGCTCGACGAAGGCCAGCGCAATGCGTTGCTCGATGTCGAACTGGGCTATGGCTGGACGAACGGGGCCGTCGAGTTGCGCGAAGCGGTGGCGCGGCTCTATCGCGGCCGGACATCCGACGAGGTCATCGTCACCAATGGCTCGGCCGAGGCCAATTTCCTGATGGTGATGTCGCTGCTCGAGCCCGGCGACGAGATCGTCGTCTTCGTGCCCAACTATCTGCAGATCTGGGGTTGGGCCCGGGCCATCGGGGTCACGGTGAAGGAAGTCGCGTTGCGCGAGGAACTGGGCTGGACCCCGGATCTCGACGACGTCCGCAAGGCCGTTTCGCCACGCACCAAATTGATGACGATCTGTCACCCGAACAACCCGACCGGCAGCCTGCTTTCGCGCGAAACGATGGACGGGCTCGTCGCGATTGCCCGCCAGAACGGCACCTATCTGCATGCCGACGAGGTCTACAAAGGCGCCGAGCTCGAGGGTGACGAACCGCCCAGCTTCGCCGATCTCTACGAGCAGGCGATCATCACCAGCGGCTTGTCGAAGGCGATGGCCTTGCCGGGCCTGCGCATCGGCTGGCTGGTCGGCCCCACCGCCGATATTTACGCCGCCTGGCAGCGCAAGGACTACACCTCGATCACTACGAGCGCGATCAGCGAGTATGTCGCCCGCATCGTCGTCGAGCCGGCCAAGCGCGCCGAGATCCTCCAGCGCAGCAAGACCATCCTGAGACAGAACCTGGCGCTCCTGACGAGCTGGGTCGAGCGCAACAGCGAGTTCTTCTCCTTCGTTCCGCCCAAGGCCGGCGGCATGGCCTTCGTGAAATATGCGCATTCGATGAACTCGACGGAACTCGTGCATCGGCTGCGCGAAGAACGCGGCATCATGCTCCTGCCCGGAGACGTCTACGGTCTCGACGGCTATATCCGTATCGGAATCGGGGCTCCGGGCGACCATCTGGAGGCCGGTCTCGAACGCCTGAGCGACTATCTGAAGTCGCAGCCGCGCTAGACCGGGGCTGCCAAGGACCTGGATCATGCCGACCGAACTCATGGCCTATGCGCCGATCTGCGACGCCGTCGCCCTGCTGTTCCGTCCCTATGCCGAGGTCGTGCTGCACGATCTCGGCTCGCAGACCGTGGTCCATATCGCCGGCAACTTCTCGCAGCGCGTCCTGGGCGAGCCATCGCTCCTGAACGAGATCGGTTTCGACGAGGCCGAGACGACGATCGGTCCCTACGAGAAGATCAACTGGGACGGCCGCCGGATCAAATCGATCAGCGTCGTCCTCACCGCCAATGGCGCGGCGATCGGCGTGCTCTGCATCAATGTCGACGTCTCGCATTTCCACGCCGTGATGCAGACGCTCGGCGCGCTCGTGGCCGTGCCCGCGGGAGCCGACAAGCCGCCTGTCCTGTTCAAGGAGGATTGGCATGAGCGCATCAACGAGTATGTCCAGCAATGGACGCAGGAGCGCGGCCTGATCGTGACCGCGCTGAGCCGCGAGCAGAAGCGGCAACTGGTGGCCGATCTTGCCGCGAGCGGCGCCTTTGGCGGGCGCAATGCTGCAGCCTATATCTCGCGCGTCCTCGGGCTCGCGCGCGCCACCGTCTACAACTATCTGAACCAGGCGAACGGACCGACTGATGCTTGATCTGGCGCGGGCACAGATCGAAGCCGCCATTGATCTCGACCGGGCCGTCGTGGCGCTGGAGGAGGGGTTCAAGGCCGCCTCGGCGGGACGGGTGCAGATGCCGCCCGTCGGCTATCTCGGCTTTCCCGCGCATCACGGCGACTGCCATATCAAATTCGGTCACATCACGGGGGATCCGATCTTCGTGGTGAAGATCGCGACCGGTTTCTACGACAATCCGAGGCGCGGCCTGCCGACCAGCAGCGGCATGATGATCGCTCTCTCGGCCGAGACCGGTGCGGTCGTGGCGATCTTGCGTGACGAGGGGTGGCTGACCGATCTGCGCACCGCGCTCGCCGGTGCCATCGCGACCAGAGCCGGAGCCCGCAGCGACGCGCGTCGCATCGGCATTGTCGGTGCCGGCACGCAGGCCCGCTTTCAGATCCGTGCCGCCGCGCATCTGATGCGCGAACGGGCGCCGCAATTCGCGATCTGGGCGCGCTCGGCGGAGCGCGCCGAGGCGGTGCAGGCGGAGCTGCTGGGCGAAGGCATTGCTGTTACCCTCGCGACATCGCCCGAGGCTCTGTGTGCCGAGGCGGATGCCATCATCACCACGACGCCGGCCACGAGCCCCCTGCTCAAGGCGGCATGGATTCGCCCGGGCACACATATCACGGCCATGGGGGCTGATGCGCCGGGCAAGCAGGAGCTCGAGAGCGGCCTCGTCGCGGCAGCCGATATCAGAATCGCCGATTCCCTCGATCAATGCCTCGACCATGGCGAATTTGCCGCCGCGGCCCGCGAGGGACTGATCGAGCGCAGGGCTTGCGTTGAACTTGGTGCGGTCCTTGCCGGGCACGCGATCGGACGCAACGACGCCCGCGACATCACGATTGCTGATCTGACCGGGCTTGCCGTTCAGGACATCGCGATCGCGCGCGTCGTCCTCGAAGGCCGCGGCGCCTCGCCGAGGCCGGGTGCCTGATGGTGTCTGCGGGCACCGGAGATCAGGTGTCTCGACCAAGGGTAGCCGGCGAATGGCAGGTCGCGCTAGATGGCGGCCTGGTCCGCATTCGCACGGCGCGCCAGCATCCTGAAGATGGCGCACGACGCCGCGACCATCCGTTCGAAATGATCGATCTCGATGTTTTCGTTCGGCGCGTGCAACTGCGCCCCGTGGTGGGTGAGGCCGATCCCGAACACATCGGTGCCGAGATGGTCGATGAAGGGATGGGCGGTGCCGGACGCCGGGGAACTCGGTTGGACGATCGCGGGGCGGCCGAATTCAGCTTCGAGAATCTCCGCGCAGGCGGCCACGAACCAGTGACCCGCGTCGCTGCGCACCGGCCTGACGATGGCGTCGTGAACGATGACCTCGACATCCGCCATGCCGAGGCGCGCGAGATGGTCTCGCACGAGCTCGACGACGCGCGTCGGGGTCTGATCGGGTACAAGGCGGAAATCGAGCTTGGCGAAGGCCTCGGCGGGCAGCACCGTCTTGGCTCCCTCGCCCTGATAACCGCCGCCGATGCCGTTGACATTGAGACAAGGCAAGAAATTCATCGCGGAGAAGAAGTTCTGGCCGTCGACGCCGCTCAGCGTACGCTCCCCGCCCGTCGCGGCGCTGACGCTGGCAAGCGAGAAGGGGGGCGACAGTGCGGCGGCGCGCTCGGCGTCGGATGGCGCCCGCACATCGTCATAGAAGCCATCGATCGTGATCCGCCCCGCGGCGTCGCGCATCGAGGCGACAGCGGCGCAGATGCGCCAGAGCGCGTTGTCGTAGACCGCCCCGTAGCTCGAATGCAGGTCGCCCCTCGCGGTGCGGCAGCGCAGCTCGATCGCGGTGATGCCCTTGAAGCCGCACAGGATGACAGGCCGGCCGGAGGCATCGATCTCGCCGAATTCCCACCAGCACAGATCGGCGCGCTCGCCGGCGAAGCGCTTCGCCAGGAAGCCATCGAGCGAAGGACTGCCGATCTCCTCCTCGCCATCAACGATCCAGATCAGCCGGAACGGAAGCGGCCCGCCCTGCTGGGCCTGGAAGCGGCGCCAGCCGGCAAGACGGCTGGCGAATTCGCCCTTGTCGTCGGCCGCGCCGCGGCCATAGAGGCGGCCATCGCGTTCCGTCAGGGTGTAGGGCGGGCTCAGCCAGAGCGCCGCGTCACCCTCCGGCTGCACGTCGGAGTGATTGTAGATCACGACGGTCAGCGGTCCCTCGCCAGCCGTGCCGACCACGAAGGGACCGACCGAGCCAGGGTGGATCTCGGTGGCGAAGCCAGCGTCGTCGAGCAGATCCCGGACGAGGGTCGCCGCCTCGTTCAGGCCGCGTCCCTCGGCGCTGACCGAGGGAATGGCAACGAGACGGGCCAGATCGTCCCGTCCACGGCTGACCGCGTCATCCACCGCATTCACCCCGCGTGATGGACCAGAAACCGGTCGAGGCGCTTCAGCCCCTCGGCGAGCGTTTCGGTCGGCACGCCGATGCCGATCCGGATGTGCTGTTCGATCCCGAACCAGCTGCCGGCGACGACGAAGACGCTCTCCTCCTCACGAAGCAGGCGGGAGAATTCCTCGGACGGCAGGTTGAGAGGATAGCGCAGGAAGGCCATGCCGCCCGCCTCCGGCCGCTTCCACGACCAGCCGGGATGACGCGACATCCAGTCGCCGACGAGATTGGCATTGGTTCGCAGCAGGTCGCGGCCACGCGACAGGAGACGGCTGCGCGTATCGGGCTTCATGACTGCTGCCGCAAGGACCTGGCTCAGGATGCCGCTGCCGATCGTCGTATAGTCCTGACGTTCCGCGGCGCCGGCAACCACGTCGACTGGTGCGACGATCCAGCCGAGGCGCAGGCCCGGACAGGCGAAGGATTTCGACAGGCTGCTCGTCACCACCAGTCGCGGATAGGTGCCCCAGAGCGTCCGGGTTTCAGGCCCGTCGATCTCGCCTCCGCGATAGATCTCGTCCACCAGGAGCCAGGCACCGCTCTGCCTTGCCGCAGCGACAAGCGCGTCRCGGCTTTCCTGCGTCAGCACGCTGCCGGTCGGGTTGGCCGGATTGGTGACGGCGATGACCTTGGCTCCCGCCGCGGCCGCATCGAGGCTGGCGGGGTCGAACTGCCAGCCATTGTCACCACTGAGTTCAAGGCGCTGGACTTCGAATCCGAGTGCGCGGCCAAGACCATCCACCTGCATGAAATTAGGGACGGCAAAGACGATGCGCTCGCCGGGCTCGAYGAGCGTCATCAGCGCGATCATCGTCGCCTCGGAGGAGCCATTGGTCACGAGAACGTTGGACGGCCCGGCTCCCGGATACCATGAGGCGATATTCGCCCTCAGGTCAGGCCGGCCATCGGTCCAGCCATAGCCCAATGGCAGCTTGAGCAGGTCCTGCATCTCGCTTGGCGGGAGGATGTCCTCGATCGCCCAGGGATGAACGCCGCTCTCGGTGAGATTGATCTCCACCTCGTTCTCGAAGAGCGTCTGATTGCGCTCCATCTGGAAGATATCGAATTTCAAGGCTCATTCCTTCCATCGAACGGAAAGGCTGCAGGCTCCCCGCGGAACGGCAGCACTTCCCCCTGGTTTAGCGCAGATGCCGGGCGTCACAGCCAGCGCGCGTTTGCCCGTGCGATCGCTTCGCGCACGACATCCGGCGAGGTTCCGCCATAGCTGCGGCGGCTGTTCACCGAATGCTCCGGCGCAAGCACCGAGTAGACCTTCTCGGTGATGCGCGGATCGACGTCCCGCATGCTCTCGATATCAAGAGCGCTCAAGGTGCAGCCCTTGGCCTCGGCCCTGGCGACGACCTTGGCGGTGATGTGATGGGCGTCGCGGAAGGGGATGCCGCCCTCGCGCACGAGCCAGTCGGCGAGGTCCGTCGCGGTCGGAAAGCCGCGTTCCAGGAAGCTGCGCATCTGGTCCGGGCGGACGGTCAGGTCGCGTATCATGCCGGTCGTCGCCTCGGCGCAGAGCTGGACTGTCTCCAATGCGTCGAACATGGGCTCCTTGTCTTCCTGCATGTCCTTCATGAATGTCATGGGCAGACCCTTGACGGTCATGAGCAGGGCATTCAGCGAGCCGACGACACGCCCGGTCTTGCCGCGCACGAGTTCGGCCGCATCGGGATTGCGCTTCTGCGGCATGATCGAGGAGCCGGTCGTGAAGGCGTCCGACAGGGCGATGAATCGGAAGCCGTCGCTGCACCACAAGGTGATCTCCTCGGCGATGCGCGAGAGATGCACGGCCAGCATCGAGCAGCAAAACAGCAGCTCGACGATGTGATCCCGCGAGGCGACCGAATCCATCGAGTTCTCGGTCGGGGCGGAGAAGCCGAGTTGCTCGGCCGTGAAATGCCGGTCGATGGGGAAGGCGGTTCCGGCCAGGGCGGCGGCTCCCAGGGGGCAGATATTGGTGCGCTCGCGAGCACCTGCCAGCCGCTGCCGGTCGCGGCCGAACATCTCGACATAAGCCATGAGATGGTGGCCGAAGGTAACGGGCTGCGCGACCTGCATATGAGTGAAGCCCGGCATCAAGGTCTCGWCATGCTCGCCGGCGCGTTCGATCAGGGCGCGCTGCAGTTCCTGCACGACCGCATCGAGCCCGTCGATCGCATCGCGCATCCACAGGCGGACGTCGGTGACGGCCTGGTCGTTGCGGCTGCGGGCGGTATGTAGCCGGCCCGCCGGCTCGCCGACGATCTCCTTCAGCCGCGCCTCGACATTCATGTGAATGTCCTCGAGATCGACGCTGAAGGTAAAGCGGCTCTCCTCGATCTCTTGGAGGATCTGGTCGAGCCCTGCCTGGATTGTCTCGTTGTCCGCCTCGCCGATGATGCCCTGCCGCGCCAGCATCCGGGCATGGACCTTCGAGGCGGCGATGTCCTGCCGGTAGAGGCGATAGTCGAAGCCGATCGACGGATTGATCTTCTTCATGATCTCCGCCGGCGCCGTCGTGAAGCGTCCGCCCCACATCTTGTTGGCGCCACTCTTCTGCTCCGACATCTCTTCAGCTTCCTGTTGTTCAGAACGTGGTGGCCTGAGCCCCGCACAGACAGGGCAAGGCTCAGGCGGGGGATAGGCGAAAGGGGCGGCAGGCGCCGCCCCTTTGCGTGTCACCTATTGGGTGTCACTTGGCGCTGTTGATCTTGATCTCGCTCATACCGTTCCGGGCGAGGCCGTATTTGTCCAGGATTTTGGCATAGGTGCCGTTCTTCACCAGCCTGTCGAGCGCATCCTTGATGGCATCGCGCAGTGCCGGCTTCGTCTTCAGCACCGGCAGACCGGTGATCTCCTCGGTCAAGGGTTCGCCGAGCAGGACATAGGTGTTCGGCTCCATTGCCTGGAAATAGGGCAGGGTCTCATTGCCCTGCACGGAGGCGTCGATGCGCTGGGTCTTGAGCTGGTTGCGCGCGTCGACCGAGCCTTCGGTGCCGACCACGGTGATCGCAGGCGCTCCCTTGGACTCGCAGTTTGCGGTGCTCCATTCGGCGATGCGCTGCGGGTTGTTGGTGCTGCGGCTGGCGCCGACCTTCTTGCCGCACAGATCGGCCGGGGTCTTGATCTTGGCTGCCTGCTGGGCGCCCGTATAGAACTGGGTGCCGGAGCGCATATAGTCGACGAAGTCGACAATCTCGCGCCGCGGAACGGTGTCGCTCATCCCGGCGAGAGCGGTGTCGACGCGCTCCGTCTGGAGCGAGGGGAGCATCTGGGCGAAGGCGATTTCCTGCCACTCGACCTTGACGCCGAGCTCTGCGGCAATGGCCTCGCCGAGGTCGATGTCGAAGCCGGTCAGCTTGCTCGTGGCGGGATCCTTGTAGGTGATCGGCGGATAGTTCGGCATCGTCGCGATGACGAGCTTGCCGGCCTGCTTGACCTTCGCGAGCGAGTCGTCGGCATGGGCGGCTGAGCAGGCGAGCAGCGCTGCCAACCCGGCGCCAAGGGCAATTGATCTCTTCATGGGGCTTTCCTCCTGCTCGGTCACTTCAGGACCGCTTTGATAAAGTTCTGTGTCCGGGGATGCTGCGGATCGACGAGGATGGCGCCGGGGGCACCTCGTTCGACGATGGCGCCCTGATCCATGAAGACGACATGGTCGGCGACCTCGCGGGCGAAGGCGAGCTCATGCGTCACCACGATCATGGTCATTCCGGAGCGGGCCAGATCGCGCATAACGTTCAGGACTTCACCCACCAGTTCGGGGTCGAGCGCCGATGTCGGTTCGTCGAAAAGCAGCAGCTTCGGCTGGATTGCCAGCGCGCGGGCAATCGCGACGCGCTGCTGCTGGCCGCCGGAGAGTTCACTGGGATAGTTGAAACGCTTATCGGCGAGACCGACCCGCTCAAGCAGCGTCCCTGCTTCCTTCTCGACCTCGCGCCGCGGCCTGCCCTGGACCTTGATCGGCCCTAGCATCACGTTTTGCAGTGCCGTCAGATGCGCGAAGAGGTTGAAGCGCTGGAAGACCATGCCGGTCATCAGCCTTTGCCGGGCAACCTCCTTGTCGGCGAGCTCCAGCAGGTGCTGTTTGGTGCGATGATAGCCGATGAGCTCGCCGTCGATGACGATCGCACCGGAATCGGGGCGCTCAAGCTGGTTGATGCAGCGCAGGAGCGTGCTCTTGCCCGAGCCCGAGGGGCCGATGATGCAGGTCACCTCGCCGCGCGAGACCGCGAGCGAGACGTCCTTCAGTGCTGCGAATGTTCCGAAGACCTTGTTGACGCCGGCGGCGCGGACCATCTCGTTCATGATGGCCACCTCACGCCGACGCGGCCGGAGCGGGCACCCCGTTGCGCCGGGTATAACCMTTGGAGAAATAGCGCTCGATGAAGTGCTGGCCGATCTGGAGCAAGGTCACGACCGCGAGATACCAGCACGCGGTGACGATCAGGAGCTCGATGACGCGGCCATTCGCGTAATAGACGTCCTGTGAGTTGCGCAGGACTTCGCTATAGCCGATCACGCTGGCGATCGAGGTCAGCTTGACCATGCTGATGACCTCGTTGCCGACCGGCGGCACGATGACCCGCATCGCCTGCGGCAGCACGATGTAGAACAGCGTCGCCAGCGGCGTCATGCCGATGCTCTTGCTCGCCTCGACCTGGCCCGTATCGACCGAGAGAATGCCGCCGCGCACGACCTCCGCCGTGTAGGCGCCCTGATTCAGGCCGAGCCCAAGCAGCGTCGCGACGAAGGGTGTCATCACGTCGACCATGCGGGCTTCGAAGAGTCCGGGGATCGAGATGGTGGGGAAGACCAGAGCGAGGTTGAACCAGAGCAGAAGCTGGAGCAGCAGCGGCGTGCCGCGAAAGAACCAGATATAGGCGACCGCGCAGCGGCTGATCACGGGATTGGGCGACATGTACATGATCGCGAAGATCACGCCGAGCACGATGCCCAGCGCCATCGCGCACAAGGTCATCCAGATCGTGTTGAGAAGGCCGAAGAGGATGGCCGGGGCCGTGAAGAACTGGCCAACGATCTTCCATTCGATCTGGCCCTCGGAGAAGGCCTTGGCGATGAAGGCCAGGGCGACGACGATCAGGGCGACGCCGACGACGCGGCCGTAATGACGTCTGCGGATCGTGGRAAGCGCCGCGACCTCCAGGATCTCATCGCCGTAAATCGCGCCCTTCCGGCAAACAACCCTGTCGGCAGCCATTCATCCCCCCGATCTTCCCGATCGTTGCGGGAGCCATAACAGGCGGTAGATGGACTGTAAATTCCAAATCAAATATTTTTGTCTAATCTGAGGCATGGGTGGCAAGCGCGCTGCCTCGCGCTTGACGCGCTAGGATTCTTCGAGAGGAGCGGCCTCAATGAGAGGGCACGCTGCCGCATTCACCCTGTGATCCCGAGTGCTTGTGTGTGCTCAAATGGGCAAGAGCGCCCGGTCGGTCGAGGCCTCCGTCGGCAATCCAGGCGTCGGTGCTCTTCGCCGCCCGTTCGATCAGCTCGCTGGTCATCGAGAAATCATAGGGCGATCCGGCGAGTGGGCAGAGCGGCGGCAGGACGAAGAAATCGATGCTGTCGTCGAGCCCTTGCAGCTCGCTGAAAAGTTGCCGCACGATCAGCAGCGTCAAGGCATGCAGCGCGCTTGCGACGGCCCCGACCGGTGGCTTGTCGAGAGCACAGGCGTAGCCGGTGGGGAGAACGATCAGGCGCTTGGCGCCGCATGCGATTGCGACCTTGACCGGCGTGTTGCTCGATATCGCGCCATCGGCGAGATAGAGGCCGTTGAACCGTACCGGCGCGAAGGCTGCCGGTATCGCCACGCTCGCAATGATGGCCTGCGCAGCCGAGCCCTCCGAAAGCACGACCGTCTCGCCCGAGAGAATGTCGGTCGTGACGACATGCATCGGGATCTTTGCGTCCTCCAGATTGGCGTAGGAGAGATTGTGCTCAACAAGCTGATGCAACGCATCCGAGGCGATAAGGAAGTCCCGCCGGTACAGGAAGCCGAGCATCGTGCGCCAGCTCAACGGGAACACGTCGCGCCGGCGCAGTCCGCGCCAGATCGTCTCCAGTCGTTGGACACCTTCAAGCGTGGGGTTGGCCGCGTAATAGGCGCCATTCAGCGCTCCGACGCTTGAACCAACGACCATATCGGCTGCAATGCCTCGGCTCGCGAGCGATCGCAGCATGCCGACCTGGATGGCGCCGAAACTGCCACCTCCCGCAAGGACGAAGGCGGTTGCTGGTCGGGCAGCAGCGCTGGACATGGGCAGAGCCCCTTCGGATCTCGCGGTCGTGGCGCCGGATGCTGTCGCGACCGCGAAGCCAGGATGTCGGCGACTATGGCGCCGACACCGTGATGCGGCCCTTCATGTTGGGGTGGAAGCGGCAGTAATACTCGACCGTTTCCACCTTCTGCAGGACCAGACTCGCCGATTTCTTCGGCTGGATCATCACGTCCATCCCGCCGTTCACGGTCGCGGTGTGGGCGAGAATGTCCTTGTTGAGCCACTCGACGGTGTCCCCGACCTTCACGGTGATCTCCGCAGGCGAAAACACCAGCCGGTCGATCCCGACCTGAATGGTTTCCGCCTGTGCCGGAACAGCGCCCAGAGTCAGCGACAGTCCGGCAATGGCCCAGAGGCGCCGCTTCAACGACATGATCTTGTCCTCACTGGAGTTCGGCTGCGACATGTGCGGCGTGCTGCTCGTGGCCCTGGAAAATCTTCAGGCCGGTTTCGAGCAGGCCCTTCAGCTCGGTGTTGCTTGCCGAGGGGATCAGCAGTGTCTGGAGCGCGCCGTTCACCTGCTTGTGGTAGGCCACTTCGTTATCGACATAGGCCTTGTCGAAGGCTGCGCCCTGGAGTTTCGAGAGCTTGCTCCGCTCCGCTGTCGCGGCCTGAGACAAGGCGCGGCTGGTATCGTTGTCTTCAGGGCTGACCTTCAGCTTCTTCACCAGGTCGAGCGCCTGCTTGTTCACCGCTTCATGGTCTCGAACCATGTCATGGGCAAAGGCTACGACGGTCTTGTTCTTGGATTTCGCGATTGCTTGCTTTGCCGCCTCGACGTCGATCGTGCCGGCGGTATAGGCGATGTGCGCGATCTGCGGATCGGTCGGCGTGTCGGCGGCTTGCGCCAAGGACATCGCACCGAGAAGGCCAAGTGCGGCCAATGCCGTGTTCTGTCGAATGATCATGGAGCCTCCTTCGCCTGCTTGCTGAATTGCTTCRGGCCTTGCCATTCATTGGATGCTGCGAGGTCGAAAACGTTCCCGGATAAGTCAGGGAAGGCCGAGCCGCTTCATCACCGCGTCGGTCAGGCGCTCGCAGCGCCGGCCGGCAAATGGAAAGGCGTCGAGCAGGACGGGACCGATCTGTTCGTCCAGCTGCTTGCGCAGGAGATGCCTGGCCCGATGCAGACGGGTCTTGACGGTCTCGGTCCGCAAATCAAGCAGCACTGCCGTTTCTTCGACACTCAGGCCTTCGATGACCCTGGCGATGAAGACCGAGCGATAGGCATCGGGGAGATTGTCGGTTGCCCGCTCGACAAGGTGAAGGATCTGTCGTTGCGCCATGGCCCGCTCTGGATCGTCACAACTCGTGTTGCAAGGAAACTGAATGATCTGCGCGGCGGCGCCGCCCCGGTCGCTGGATCGCGCGAGTTCCGCCTCTTTCCGGTTCTTGCGCAGACGCCCGAGCGCTTCGTTGATGACGATGCGGGACAACCAGGTGGCAAGCGTGGAGTCGCCGCGAAAACTCTCGAGATGGGTAAAGGCGCGGAGATAGGCCTCCTGCACGACGTCTTCGGCTTCGCTATCATTGCGGACGACTCCGCGGGCGAGACGGTAGAGCCGCTGATTATGCGTCCGCATGATCGTGCGGAATGCATCGCCGTCGCGCGCGAGCGCCCGGCGCGCCAGATCGAGGTCGTTGAGCACCGAGATAGAGTCGAGCGCATCTCTTCGAACCTGCGGCATGGGCGATCTCCTCCCTCTGTAAGAGATGGAAAGCGACGGAAAAGGTTCCCAGAAAAACAGATACGCGCCGGCGGGATCTGCGCTGGCGGCGGCAGTGGTCCGCGAAGCTGATCCTGCCCAGCATAGGCCTGGTGAGCATGCGACGGCCACCGCAGCGAGGCCGCTCATCCATTGCGAAAGCAGGGCCGGGACTGGCCGGTTTATGCGGTGGCGAGGCCGTCCCGGGCTCAGGTCCGATCGGCGTTCATAACCCCAGAAAATCAGCTACCCACTCTCTGCGCATTCCAATAGGTTCAGCCTCAATCGGGACCAACTTCCGTTCGGGCCGACGATCCTGCCGCGGGCAGGGCGGGTTCGGCGGAACTGGGCGCGGACCAATCCGGCCCGAGGGTCATTAAGTGGGAGAGCTGACCATGAAAAAAATCCTGTTCGCCACGCTGTCGGCGGCTGCCCTGATGGCGGCGGGACCGCTGTCAGCCAAGACGTTGATCTATTGTTCGGAAGGTAGTCCCGAGAACTTCGCTCCGAGCATCAACACGACAGGCACGTCGTTCGATGCCAATACCCAGATTTACGACACTATCGTCCAGTTCGAACGCGGCGGGACCAAGGTCCTCCCCGCTCTGGCCGAGAAATGGACGGTTTCGGACGATGGGCTGGTTTACACATTCAACCTGCGCAAGGGCGTGAAGTGGCATAATACCCGTGCCTTCAAGCCGACGCGCGACTTCAATGCCGACGACTTCATCTTCATGATCGACCGGCAGTGGAAAGAAGATAATCCCTATTACAAAGTCACCAGCTCGAATCATTCCTATTTCAACGACATGGGCATGCCCAAGTTGCTGAAGTCGGTCGAGAAGGTCGATGACTACACCGTCAAGATCACGCTGAACAACCCTGAGGCGCCTTTCCTGTCAGACCTCGCGATGCAATATGCCAGCATCCAGTCGAAGGAATATGCCGATGCGATGCTGAAGGCCGGCACGCCCGAGAAGATCGATCAGGATCCGATCGGAACCGGGCCGTTCTCGCTGGTGCAGTATCAGAAGGACGCGATCATCCGGTACAAGGCGTTCCCGGAATACTGGGCCGGCAAGGCCAAGATCGACGACCTGATCTTCGCCATCACGCCGGATGCCTCGGTCCGCTGGGCCAAGCTTCAGAAGGGCGAATGCCATGTCATGCCCTATCCCAACCCGGCCGATCTGGACGCGATGAAGAAGGACGCCAATGTCCAGATCCTGGAGCAGCCGGGCCTGAACATCGGCTATCTCGCCTACAACACCACCAAGAAGCCGTTCGACGACGTCAAGGTGCGCCATGCCGTCAACATGGCGATCAACAAGAAGGCGATCATCGACGCCGTCTATCTGAGCAGCGGCATCGCGGCGATCAATCCGATTCCGCCCTCGATGTGGTCCTACAACGAGACCGTGAAGGACGATCCCTTCGATCCCGAGGCCGCCAAGAAGGCGCTTGCCGAGGCGGGTTATCCGAACGGCTTCGAGATGGACCTCTGGGCCATGCCGGTGCAGCGGCCGTACAACCCCAACGCCAAGCGCATCGCGGAGCTGATGCAGGCGGATCTCGCCAAGGTCGGCATCAAGGCCGAGATCAAGACCTTCGAGTGGGGCGAGTACCGCAAGCGCCTGCAGGCGGGCGAGCATCAGGCCGGCATGTTCGGCTGGACCGGCGACAATGGCGATCCGGACAACTTCCTGCACACGCTGCTGGGTTGCGATGCGTCGAAGAACAATGGCGGCAACGTCGCGAAGTTCTGCTACCAGCCCTTCGAGGACATCGTGCAGAAGGCCAAGAAGATTACCGATACGGCGCAGCGCACCGAGCTCTATCGCCAGGCCCAGGTGATCTTCAAGGAGCAGGCGCCCTGGTTCACCATCGCGCATGCGGTGCAACTGAAGCCTGTCCGCAAGGAAGTGAAGGACTTCAAGCTATCCCCGTTCAGCAGGCATACCTTCTATGGCGTTGACATCAATTGAGGCCCCGCCCCGACTGATGCATTGATTGGAGCGCGGCCGAGAGGCCGCGCCCTTTTTACTTCGGGAGAGCGTCATGAAGATTAGACATTTCGCAGCGGCGGCTGCCGTTGCGTTAGCTTTACAGGCTGGCGCGGTCGCGGCTCAAACGCTCGTCGTCTGCTCAGAGGCGAGTCCCGACTTCCTCAATCCGCAGTTCTCTTCGCAGAACACGGCTTACGACGTGGCGGCCCAGATCTATGATCGCCTGGTCGCCACCGAGCGCGGCGGTTCCCAGATCATTCCGAGCCTGGCCGAATCCTGGACCATTTCCGAGGATGGGCTGACCTATACGTTCAAGCTGCGCAGCGGGGTGAAATGGCACGCGAACAAGGCGTTCACGCCGACACGCGGCTTTACGGCCGATGACGTGGTCTTTTCGTTCCAGCGCATGTTCGACGAGAACCATCCCTACCATAAGGTCGGCAGCACCAATTATCAGTTCTTCAACGAGATCGTCCGGCCCAGCCTGAAGGCGGTCGAGAAGGTCGATGACCAGACCGTCCGGCTCATCCTGTCACGGCCCTACGCACCCTTGCTCAGCGCGCTTTCGGTCGAGCCCATGTCGATCCTGTCGGCGGAATATGGCGATGCGATGCTGAAGGCGAGCACGCCCGAGCAGGTCAACCAGGCGCCGATCGGTACCGGCCCATTCTCGTTGCTGGCCTACCAGAAGGACGCCACGATCCGCTTTCGCGCGGTGCCCGACCATTGGACCAAGGCGGCCGGAAACCGGGATCGCATGGCGCTGGTCAACGACCTGATCTTCGTGATCACGCCGGATGCCTCGGTGCGGTTCGCCAAGGTGAAATCGGGCGAATGCCAGATCGCGCGCTATCCGAATCCCGGCGACCTGCCGGCGATGCGGGCCGATCCCAATCTGACGATGCTCTCCGGCAGCATTGCCGATCAGAGCTTCCTCGCCTTCAACCAGCAGAAGAAGCCCTTTGACGACAAGCGGGTGCGCGAGGCACTGGTCTATGCGACCAACATCCCTGCGATCATCGATGCAGTCTATCAGGGCACCGGCAAGCAGACAGCCGCGATCGTCCCGCCATCGCTCTGGTCGCATCACGAAGGCCTGAAGCCGCGCCCCTATGATCCGGAGAAGGCCAAGGCCCTGCTCGCCGAGGCGGGCCTGCCGAACGGCTTCAAGACCACGCTCTGGGCCATTCCCGTCGTTCGCGCCTATATGCCGAACGGACGCCGTGCGGCCGAGCTGATTCAGGCGGACTGGGCGAAGATCGGCGTCCAGGCCGAGATCCAGAGTTTCGAATGGGGTGAGTATCTCAAGCGCGGCCGCGCCGGCGACCATGAGGTCGGCATGTTCGGCTACACCTGGGACTATCCGGATCCGAGCCAGATCCTGCTGTCAGGCTGGCATTGCGATGGCGTGAAAACCGGTGCCAACCGTGCCCGCTGGTGCAACAAGGAATTCTCCGACCTCCTGACCAAGGCCAATACGATCACGGATCAGGGCGAGCGCACCAAGATGTTCCTGCGCATGCAGGAGATTTTCCAGGAAGATGTCGGGGGTCTGCTCTTTGCAAACGCGCAGGCCTTCACGCCGGTGCGCAAGGATGTGAAAGACTACAAGATCCATTTCTTCGGCGGCCAGCCCTTTACCGGTGTATCGCTGGCGAAATGACGTTGACATTCGGGCGCGGAGAGGCGAACCGCGCCCGAATACAATTGGTGGCGGGGGCGCAGTATCATGCGGATCTATATTTCGGCGGATATCGAGGGCATCGCCGGTGTCGTGACGCGCGAGCACACGCGCCCCGAAGGGTTTGAGTATCAGTCGGCGCGCATCTGGATGACCGACAGCGTCGCCGCCGCCGCCAACGCCGCCTTCGCGGCTGGGGCGAGCGAGGTTGTCATCAGCGACAGCCATGGCAACGCGCAGAACCTGCTGCTGGACCGCCTGCCCAAGGCACTCCAGGTCGTCCGATCCTGGCCGCGCCCGCTCTCGATGATGCAGGGCATGGAGTCGGGCGAGTATGCCGGCGCGCTTTTCATCGGCTACCACGCTGGCGCCACCAACCCGGACGGCATCCTGGCGCACACCTTTCGCAGCGCTTCGCTGCGCGAGGTTCGCGTCAATGGCGTCTCGGCCCCGGAAGCGATGATCAATGCCGCGATCGCCGGGCATTTCGGCACGCCCGTGCTGCTGGTCAGCGGCGATGATGWCTGCATCGAGGAGACCAGGGCGCTCCTGCCCGATATCGAGGCCGTCACGGTCAAATGGGCGCATAGCCGCCTCTCGGCGCGCACCTTGATGCCGGAGGCCTCGTACGAGCTGATTGCCGAGGGCGTGCAGCGCGCCATCGCACGCCGGGCGGGGATCGTCCCCTATCGGCTGCCGGGCCCGATCACGCTGGAACTCAGCTTCCTCTATCGGCAGCCGGTCGAGTACCTCGTCATGCTGAAGGGCATCGAGCGCCTCGACGCGTTCACGGTGCGCTACATCGCCGACGATATCCTCGATTTGCAGCGTTTCCTGGTCTTCGCATTAGGATATAGTTCTAATTTGCAATAGCAGGACGAAACATCCCGTTCGCGGTCCATGCTTCAGGCCGCCGGTACCCCGACAAGACTGGCTCATCCATGCTGCGTTTCATCCTGACCCGCGTCAGCCTGGTGATTCCGACCTTCATCGGCATCACGCTGCTCGCCTTTTTCCTGATCCGGCTGGTCCCGGGCGATCCGATCGAAACCATGGCCGGCGAGCGTGGCATCGATCCGGCCCGCCACGAGCTTCTGCGCAAGGAGTTCGGCTTCGACAAGCCGGTTCTGACGCAATACGGCATCTATATCAGCCGTGTCCTGCAGGGTGATCTCGGCAAGTCGATCGTGACACGCGAAAGCGTCATCTCGGAATTCTCGGCGCTGTTCCCGGCGACGATCGAGCTTGCGCTGTGCGCGATCTTCCTGGCGCTGGCGATCGGCCTGCCGGCTGGCATCCTGGCTGCGGTCAAACGCAACTCGATCTTCGATCACGGYGTCATGGGACTGTCCCTGACCGGCTATTCCATGCCGATCTTCTGGTGGGGCCTGCTGCTGATCCTGCTGTTCTCCGTGCAGCTCGGTATCACGCCGGTCTCCGGCCGCATCGCTGTGCAGTATTATATCGAGCCGGTAACCGGCTTCCTGACGATCGACAGCCTGCTGGCGGGCGATTTCGGCGCCTTCAAGTCGGCGCTGTCGCATCTCGTCCTGCCGGCGATCGTCCTGGGTACGGTCCCGCTTGCGGTCATTGCCCGGATGACGCGCTCCGCCATGCTTGAAGTGCTCGGTGAGGACTATATCCGCACGGCACGCGCCAAAGGCATGGCGCCTCTCAGGGTCATTGCGCTGCACGCGCTGCGCAATGCGCTCATTCCGGTGGTGACGGTCATTGGTCTGCAGGTCGGCGTGCTGTTTACCGGCGCGATTCTGACCGAGACGATCTTCTCCTGGCCGGGAGTCGGCAAATGGCTGATCGAGGCGATCAGCCGGCGCGACTATCCGGTCCTGCAGGGGGGCACCCTGTTAATCGGCGTCGTCGTCATGAGCGTCAACCTCCTGGTCGATCTGCTTTACGGCCTGATCAATCCACGCATCAGACATGCGCGCTGAAGGACCTGTGATCGTGACATGGCTGATTTCTTCGCGGGACGCTGACAGATGACTGCCGAAACGCTTGAAGCACCCTCCGCTGCCGTGCCGGCTGGCACGCCGCCGCATCCGCTGCGCGAGTTCTGGAGCTATTTCAGCGCCAATCGCGGCGCGGTTGCCGGGCTCGTCGTCATCGTGGCGGTGTTGCTGATGGCGGTGTTCGCCGATGTCCTCTCGCCACACTCGCCCTATCTCACCAACAATGCCGTCTTCCTCAAGCCACCCTTCTGGCAGGAGGGCGGCTCGCTGGCCTATCCGCTCGGCACCGACGCGATCGGCCGCGATATCCTGTCCCGACTGCTTCATGGCGCGCGTCTCTCACTGGTGATCGGCATCGTGGTCGTTGCCATCGCCATGGCGGCAGGCATCGCGCTCGGCCTGGTTGCCGGCTTCTTCAAGGGCATCACCGAAATCGTCATCATGCGGCTGATGGACATCGTCCTGACGATGCCGAGCCTGCTGCTCGCCATCGTCATCGTCGCGATCCTCGGGCCGGGCCTGATGAACGCGATGCTGGCGGTCGCCATCGTGGTGCTGCCGCACTATGTCCGCATCACGCGTGCGGCGGTGATTGGCGAAACCTCCAAGGACTATGTCATCGCAGCCCGCGTCAGCGGTGCCGGCACGCTACGCCTGATGTTCAAGGAAGTGCTGCCGAATTGCGCCGCCCCTCTGATCGTCCAGGCGACGCTCGGCGTCTCCACCGCGATCCTCGACGCGGCGGCGCTCGGCTTCCTCGGCCTTGGCGCCCAGCCGCCGACGCCCGAATGGGGCACGATGCTGGCCGATGCGCGTGAATTCGTGCTGCGCGCCTGGTGGGTCGTCACCTTGCCGGGCCTGATGATCCTGATCACCGTGCTGGCGTTCAATCTGCTCGGTGATGGCCTTCGCGATGCCCTCGATCCCAAACTGAAGCGCTGACCATGCCGCTGCTCGAAGTTGAGAATCTGAGTGTCGAGTTCCCGACCTCTACGGGGGTGATGCGGGCGGTCGACGGTGTCAGCCTGTCGCTCGAGGAAGGAGAGATCCTCGGGGTGGTCGGCGAGTCCGGTTCAGGCAAGAGCGTCACCATGCTCGCGCTGATGGGACTTGTCGCATATCCCGGCCGAATCAAGGCCGACCGACTCGCCTTTGCCGGGCGCGACCTGCTCAAGATCTCCGATCGGGAGCGCCGGAAGCTCACCGGCAAGGATGTCGCGATGATCTTCCAGGAGCCGAGCACCAGCCTCAATCCCTGCTTCACCATCGGCTTCCAGCTGGCCGAGACGCTGAAGGCGCATGAGGGGATGGATAGCAAGGCGGCGCGCAGGCGCAGCATCGAGCTGCTCGAACAGGTTGGAATCCCTGCGCCGGAAAGCCGCCTCAAGGCCTTCCCGCATCAATTGTCCGGCGGCATGAACCAGCGCGTCATGATTGCCATGGCGATCGCGTGCAACCCCCGGCTGCTGATCGCCGACGAGCCGACGACGGCGCTCGACGTCACCATCCAGGCGCAGATCCTCGATCTCCTGATGTCGCTGCAGAAGGAGCGCGGCATGGCGCTCGTCCTGATCACTCATAATATGGGCGTGGTCGCGGAGACTGCGCAGCGCATCATGGTGATGTATGCCGGGCAGGTGATGGAGGAGCGCAATGTGGCGTCCCTCTTCGCGGCCCCCCAGCATCCCTATTCCGCAGCACTTCTTGCCGCCCTGCCGGAGCGCAGCGAAGGCGAGCACCGGCTCGCGACGATTCCCGGCATGGTTCCCGGCCCGCATGACCGCCCGCAGGGGTGCCTGTTCAGCCCGCGCTGCGCCTATGCCACGGATCATTCGCGCCTTGTGCGCCCGGATCTCCGGCCCTGGCAGGGAGGGCAGATCCGCTGCCACTACCCGCTCGGCGATCCGGAGCGGGAGAAGGCCAGAGCGGCGGGTGGCATTCACCCCGTGACGGTGGAGAGCACATCGTGAGCACTCCCATCGTCACAGCGCGCGAGCTGACACAGGTCTATTCGGTCAATCGCGGCTTCCTCCGCGCGCCGGCCCAGTTGCAGGCGGTCACCGGCGTGTCCTTCTCCGTGGAAGCCGGCAAGACGCTCGCCGTCGTCGGCGAATCCGGTTGCGGGAAGTCGACGCTCGCCCGCATGGCGACGCTGATCGAGAAGCCGACTTCGGGCGCGTTGATGCTCGACGGTCTTGACGCCGTCACGCCTCCTCCGGGCGAAGCCAAGCGCCTGCGGCGAACCGTGCAACTCGTCTTCCAGAACCCCTATGGCTCTTTGAACCCGCGCAAGAAGATCGGCGCGATCCTGGAAGAACCACTTCTGATCAATACCGCGCTGACGAAGGCGGAGCGGACAGAGCGGGCGCGGGCGATGATGGCCAAGGTCGGCCTGCGTCCGGAGCACTACAACCGTTATCCGCATCAGTTCTCGGGGGGGCAGCGCCAGCGCATCGCGATCGCGCGCGCGCTCATCCTCTCGCCGAAGCTGCTGGTGGCCGACGAGCCGGTCTCGGCGCTCGACGTCTCGATCCAGGCCCAGGTGCTCAATCTGCTGGCCGACCTTCAGGATGAGCTCAAGCTCGCCTATCTCTTCATTTCGCATGATCTCGGCGTCGTGCGTCACATCGCACATGACGTGATGGTCATGTATCTCGGTCACGCCATCGAGCATGGCCCGAAGCATGCGATCTTCGCTCGGCCCTTGCATCCCTATACACAGGCGCTGCTGGCCTCGACGCCAAGCGTGGCGGCAGGAAAGCGCGAACGCATCGTGCTGCGCGGCGAGCTGCCGTCGCCGCTCGATCCGCCGAAGGGCTGCGTGTTCTCGACCCGCTGCCCCTATGTGACCGATCTCTGCCGGGCCGAGCGCCCGGTGGCGCGCCAGCTGGATGAGCGGCTCGTCGCTTGCCATTACGCGGAACGCTTCCTGGCCGAGGCGGCCTGAGCTGCAAGCGCGAGCAGTCGCGGTCGACTTCGATCGACCGCGACAGTGTTGGGACGTGGTTTTTGTTGAAGATCGGGGGGCGGCCGCGTCAGGGCTGATTGCCTGCGTTCGCCGCGATGGCCTGCCTTACGCCACCATTGATCTGGTCCAGTGGCCGGTCGCGAATGTCCTTCGCCCAGCCGT
>NZ_JBFTZN010000021.1:0-56806 GCF_056406775.1 Allobosea sp. P1_A7 | reverse complement strand
GCCCGTATTCGCGTTGCGCTTCGGCCTGGATGTCGTGGCAGTTGGTGTGCCGTGCGAAGCCATAGGCGCTCTCATAGAGATAGGCGCTGCAACGCGGGAAGAGCACATCGTTCCGGCCGTAGGTATCTTCAAAAATATAGAGCATCGCCCGCTCGCGCGGCGGCGCCGACCAGAGGAACGTGCCCTTGCTGGGATTGAAGCCGTGCACCGTGCGCGTGCGCCCGCAATGCATGAATTCCTTGTAATCATGAAGATTGAAGCAGTTGAAGTCGACGCATTGCTGCCCCTCGATCTGCTGGATACGCAGAATCTGGCCCGCCCTGACTTCGATGGCCTTCCCGGTACCGGGCTCGAGCCGGATCCTGGCGACTTCCGTCCTCATTGCCGTGCGCTCCCGCCATTCGTCGTCGCCTGCTTCGCCGCAGCCTCGCGCAGCGCGAGTTGTACGAGCGCCTGCACATCGCGCTCCCCGGTCGCTGCGATCGCGCGCCCGAGTAACTCGATCTGCTGCTGATTGAGCTGAAGAACCACGCGACGGGTTGTCATTTGTGCCTACCGTTTTTGCCTCGCCACCGTGACGCTAGCACAGGATTGCATACAGTCACCCCTAAAAACACGCCACAATCCATAAAGGCTATTGCATGCAAAAACAGAACAATATCGTATGCATTTATTGTCGACAGTGCGATCCCGCACGACAATGGTGGAGGGATGGATGGGCCGTTTGCTTTCGATGGTGATGGCAGCCGCTTTCGCGGCGGGCGTCGGACATGCCGGAATGGGAGGCGCCGAAGCGCAGACTCTCAAATGGGGGTCGCCCCGCGAGATCGGCTCGCTGGACCCCTACTCCTACGGAGATACTTACGCCCTGTCGGTGCTAAACCATGTCTATGAGGGGCTGGTTCGCTACAGCGGCAAGCAGGAAATCGAACCCGCCCTCGCCACCGCCTGGACCGTCGCCTCGCCGACGCTCTGGCGCTTCACTTTGCGCCCCGGCGTCACCTTCCACGACGGCGCCCCCTTCAGCGCTGACGACGTTATCGCATCGCTGGAGCGGATCACGCATCCGACCTCGCCCATGCGGGGAGAGCTGCACGGCTACAAGAGCGCCCGAAAGGTCAACGACTCCGTCATCGAGATCGAGCTCGACAGCCCCAATCCGCTGCTTCTGAACGACCTGACCAATGTCCACATCTTCAACAAGGCGTGGCTGGTCGCGAATAACAGCCTTCTGCCCACCGATGCCGGCAAGGGCGTCGAGGGTTTCGCCACAAACAACACGAACGGCACCGGCCCGTTCAAGGTCGTCTCGCGGCGACGGGACACCCAGACAGTCTTCGTCAGGAACACTGGCTGGTGGGACAAGCCCGTCCATAATCTGGAGCGCATCGAATTCGTGCCGATTACGTCGGCGGCGACCCGCGTCGCGGCCATGCTGTCGGGCGAGATCGATTTCACAAACTCCGCTCCGCTCCAGGACCTGAGCCGTCTCGCGGCCTCGCCGGATATCAAGGTCCTGCAGGCGAACGAGGTGCGCTCGACATTCTTCGGGTTCAACTGGCGACAGCGGCTCGTGGAAAGCGATGTGCAGGACAAGAATCCGCTGCGCGACATCCGCGTCCGCGAAGCCATGTATCGCGGCATCGACGTCGCCGCGATCCAGTCGCGCGCCATGCGTGGCCTGTCTCGCACCACCGGCGCCCTTGTCGCGCCATCGATCCCGGGCTTCACGCCCGAGCTCGACCAGCGCCTGCCCTTCGACGCCGCCGAAGCACGCCGGCTTCTGACCGAGGCCGGGTATCCCAACGGCTTCTCCTTTCTGATGAACTGCGCCAGTGACGCACTCATCAACGAGGAGGAATTCTGCCAGGCCGTCGCCTCGATGTGGTCCCGCATCGGCCTGCGGCCCAATCTCAGCATCGCCCCGCGCAGCCAGCAGACGCCGAAGCGGGTTCGCGGCGAGTTCGACGTCGTCGCCTTCGGCTGGGCCAATGAGCCCACCCTGGATTCGTCCTCGCTGTTGACACAGGTGATCCACAAGAAGGACGCCGCGGCCGGCGTCTTCAACTGGGGCGAATGGGGCGATGACAGGATCGACGCCCTGAACGCCCAGGCCGCCGTCGAGAACGACGCCGCCAAGCGCACCGCCATGCTGACCGCGGCGATGAAAATCGCCAAGGATCAGCACATGTTCCTGCCAATGCATCAGCAACCCATGGCCTGGGCCGCCCGGTCGCGGATCACGTCCCTGGTGCAGAACTCGGACAACAAGCCGCGGATGTGGCTCACCGTCGTGAAGTAGAACCCGGCCCCGGTCAGCCCCGTGGCCTATCCGCCCGCACGCTGCTTCGCCATGATGCGCCGCGATCCCGATCGCGGCGCATCTCTTGTTCCAGGCCTACGCCGAGCCAGATAGAGCGGCCGTGCCCCTCCCAGGGTTCAGCGCCACCCCTTCGGATGGCGCCCAGAACCAGAACCTCCCTCCGGGCGGCTGACTTTTCGGAATGCGCCGCCTGCGGATAGCGCCTATGCGACATCTGCAGGACAGGCGCCGCCATTTTGGGTCAGTCTAGCGACGTTGCCTGCCGGTCGGCTCGCACGTTACTCACGGTGCCTCCTGATGAATAAGCACACGCCCTCAGCGGAGCTTTCGACGATGCCATTCGAGGTCGGCCAGCCCGTCCCGCGCAACGAGGACCCCGTGCTCGTGCGCGGCGAGGGCCGCTATACCGATGACGTCTCGCTGGAGGGGCAGCTCTACGCGGCCTTCGTCCGCAGCCCGCACGCGCATGGCGTCCTGCGCGGCATCGATATCTCGCAGGCCGAAGCCATGAAGGGCGTCGTCGCGATCTATCGGGGGGAGGATCTCGCGGGCCAAGGCTACGGCTTGCTGAAATGCGTTGTCGAGCATCCCAATCGGGACGGCAGCCCGATCAGGAAGCCCGCCCGCAACGCCCTGGCGACCGACAAGGTCCGCTTTGTCGGCGATCCCATCGCGATGGTCGTGGCTCGCACGGCCGTCCAGGCGCGCGATGCGGCCGAGGCCGTGCTGCTCGATATCGAGATCCTGCCCGCGGTCACGGCCAACGAGGATGCCCTCAAGCCGGACGCGCCGCAACTCTATGACGACGTCCCCGGCAATGTGGTCCTCGACTATCATTTCGGCGATGCCAGCAAGGTCGCGGCCGCTTTTGCCAGCGCCGCCCATGTCACGAAGCTGCGCATCGTCAACAGCCGCATCGTGGTGAACCCGATCGAGCCGCGTGCGGCGGTCGGAACCTATGACCGCAAGACCGGCCGCTACACGCTGCATGCGCCGAGCCAGGGCGCGTTCGGGATGCGCAACAACCTGGCCGCGGCAATGGGCGTGCCGGCGGAACGGATGCGGCTGCTCACCGGCCATGTCGGCGGCTCCTTCGGGATGAAATCCTCGGTCTTCCCCGAATATGTCGTGCTGCTGCACGCGGCCCGCCTGCTGAAGAAGCCGGTGAAATGGACCGATCAGCGCTCCGAGAGTTTTGTCTCGGACTATCATGGCCGCGACATGGTCTTCGAGGCCGAGCTGGCGCTCGACGCGCGCGGCCGGTTCCTGGCGACGCGCTTCAGCGGCATCGGCAATATGGGCGGCTATCTCTCGCCTGTCGGGCCGATGATGGCGACGACGAATATCGGCAAGAACAGCATCGGCATGTACCGCACGCCGCTCGTCGAGGTGCAGACCAAATGCGTCGTCACCAACACGGCACCGATCGGCGCCTATCGCGGCGCCGGGCGCCCCGAAGGCAATTACTTCATGGAGCGGCTGATCGATGCGGCCGCCGTGGAAATGGGGATCGACAAGACCGTCCTGCGGCGGCGCAACCTCGTCGCTCCGCAGCAACTGCCCTGGGCGACGCCGGTCGGGACGCTGTATGACAGCGGCGATTTCCCGGCCCTGTTCGCAGAAGCGCTCAAGGCGGCCGACTGGAAGGGCTACGGGGCGCGGCAGCGCCAGAGCCGGAAGGCCGGCAAGCTCCGCGGCCGCGGCATCGGCTGCTATCTCGAGGTCACCGCGCCGCCAAGCAATGAAATGGCCGGCCTCCATTTCGAAGCCGATGGCAGCGTGACCATCGTCACCGGCACGCTCGATTACGGACAGGGCCACTGGACGCCCTTCGCCCAGGTGCTGACGAGCAAGCTCGGCGTGCCCTTCGACAAGATCCGACTCGTCCAGGGCGACAGCGACCGGCTGATCGCGGGCGGCGGCACCGGCGGCTCCAAATCGATCATGGCGAGCGGGTCGGCCATCATGGAAGCGGGCGATCGCGTCATCGAGAAGGGCAAGCTCCTGGCCGCCCATTTTCTGGAAGCCGGCGTCGCCGATCTCGAGTTTGGCCGTGGCCGGTTCACGATCGCCGGGACCGACCGCGCGATCGGTATCATGGAGCTCGCGGAACGGGTGCGCATGACCCCCGACCTGCCCAAGGAGCTGCCCCGGAGCCTGGATGTCGATCATGTCTTCAAGTCGGCGCCATCGGCCTATCCCAATGGCTGTCATGTCGCCGAGGTCGAGATCGATCCTGAGACCGGGGAGGTCGCGGTGGTCAGCTATGTCATGGTCAATGATTTCGGCACGATCGTGAACCCGTTGATCGTCGCGGGGCAGCTGCATGGCGGCGTCGCGCAGGGCATCGGCCAGGCGCTCTACGAGATGACCGCCTATGACGAGGCCGGCCAGCTCATGACGGGGTCCTATATGGACTACGCGATGCCGCGCGCTGCCGACCTGCCCTTCTTCTCATTCGCCAGTCAGGGCAGCCCGACCGCGACCAATCCCGTCGGCGCGAAAGGCTGCGGCGAGGCCGGCTGCGCGGGCTCGCTGCCCTCGGTGATGAACGCGCTCGTCGATGCGCTCTCGCCCTATGGCGTGCGGCATGTCGACATGCCGGCGACGCCACAGGCGATCTGGCGGATGATTCACGGGGGGAAGTGAGAGATCATTTCGGCAGGGGGCCCGCCCCGAGCTGCTGCGCATATTGGTCGAAATGAACCTGCACATGCTGGAGGCGCTGATCGGCGAAGGGGCGTGCGGCTGCCGCGTCACGGGCTTCACCCGGGGCCATTCCGAAGCGCGCGCGGAAGGCGCGGTGAAACTGTGGCCAACTCGCGGAACGAGGCGTCGAGCCGCTTCTCGCGGATGATCGTGGCGACACCGCCATCGCCGGCAAACATCCGGTAGAGATGCGCGCGCGAGACCCGGAAGCGGGAAGTCAGCACGGCCGGGTTGAGGCCGGGATCCGACAGATTGGCCTCGATGAACGCCAGGATGCGCTGACGCAGGACGTTTCCCAGCACGGGGTCCTGAAGAGCGATCCCCGGCGCGTGACGAGCGAGGCCCGAGGCGATGAGGAAGATCGCCGATTCCTCGATCGCCCGCAGGTCGTCGTCGCTCATCACGGGCGAGACATGGGACAGGCTGACGATGAAGTCGCTCAGGAGGCGCGTGATCGGATCTCCGGTCCTGAGCACCAGGCCATGCAGGTTGCGCCCCCCCGCCACCCGGTCGACCCGCTCCCGCGGCAGGACCAGCGACAGCGTGGAGCCGGTCCGGACCCTGCTCCTGAAGGTCCGGGCGAGGTCGAAGACGCAGATATCGCCAGGGCCGACCGATATCGCCTCCCCCTCGCAATCGGCCTCGAGTGTGCCGGCGACGAAGAGCTGGACGAAGTACTGATCCAGCCCGCCCTGCAGGATGGTGCGCCGGTCCCGGCTGTATTGCTGCTGGTTGAAGCTGGTCGGACCGATCAGCAGTGCGCCCAGCGCCCGCGAGCGGATCGAGCCCTCAAGCACAGCTCCGCGATCGTCGGGATGCGCCGTCGTCTCGAAGAACGGGCGGGAGATCTCGCGCCAGAGATCGCTGCGCAGGTCAGGCTCGACCATGTCGGTCGACAGGACGAGCTCTTCCGCCGCCACCGGAGCAGTCGCCCCCCGGGCCTGCCGCATCGCTCGCTCTCCCCCGCCAAGATCGGAACTTGCCCCGCACGTTCGGAACCTGCCCGATCACTCCTAGGGTGATTTGCCTGGTGGAACCAATGCCGCCGACGCAGGGGCATAGGCCGTCCCAGGACGAGACGACGTCCGGACGATTGAGACGCAGCGTCATCACAAATGAGACGCAGCGCTACAGGCGGGCGCTCGCGAATATGCGATCCTGGCAGCGCGGCGGCACTGCTGGGGGGCATGTTGCGCAGCCTTGCGGCTGCGTGCGCCGCCTTCGGCACCTGACAGCAACGCCCCCGACATCACAGCGCTCCGGGGGATGAGGCCCCCGGCTTCGGAGTGGCCTATGCCTATCGAATTGACCATCCAGCCATCGGGAATCATGTCTGGACRTTCCGCATTGCCGGGGCTCAAGCGGAGTGCCAGCGCAACGGCGATCATTCTCGCGCTGACGGCGGCCTCGGCGGCTTCGGCAGCGGATTATCACTACGTTGCGTCCAGCGACGCCCTGTGGGGTCAGTTTGGAGGCACCCAGTGGGGCGTCGGCATACCAGGCCCCAACGACCGGGCGATCTTCGACCTGGCGGGAACCGGATCCACCTACACCTGGGGCAGCGCACGCAGTGTCGGACAGATCGTGTTCCTGGCTCCCTATACCGGGTTTGGCTTCGTCAATACCCCAGTGTCGACGAACGGTCTCGTCAGTATCGGCGGTATCGACGGGCTGGGCGTGGTCAGCCAGGTCAATCAGGCGATCACGCTCAGCGAGAGGATTACGCTGACAGGCAGCCAGGAATGGCGGATCGACAGCCAGAGCGGCAGCATCAGCCAGCTTTCCAAATCCGGGGCGGCCGCCCTCAATCTCGGCGCGCAGACCCTGACGCTGAACCCGGTGCAGAGCGGCAATRCCTTCTACCTGAACAACCCGATCTCCGGCACGGGCGGCCTCGTCGTGACCGGCGCCGGCACGGTCTATCTCATCGCAGCCAACACCTATTCTGGCGGGACGGTCCTCAACGGCGGCACGCTGTCGATGTCCTCGGACGCCAATCTCGGCAGTGTCGCGGGAGCACTGTCCATCAATGGTGGCGTGCTGCAGATCACCGGCACCGGCTTCAACAGCACCGGGCGCACCATCAACTGGGGCGCCAATGGCGGCGGCTTCGACATCGCCGATGCCAGCAACAATTTTGCCGTCGGCCAGGCGCTCGGTGGCGGGCCACTCACCAAGCTCGGGGCCGGCTCGCTGACGCTGACCGGAGCCAACAGCTTTACGGGCGCGACGACGATCCAGTCGGGCAGGCTCGCCCTCACCGGTGCGGGCAGCATCGCCGCGTCCAGCGGCGTGCGCAACAACGGCGTGTTCGACATCTCCGGAACCGCGGCCGGCGCCTCGATCAGGACGCTTTCGGGCAGCGGCGTGGTCGCGACCGGGGCGCAGACTCTGACCCTGACCGCCGCCGCCGACACGTTCGCCGGCCGCTTCGAGGGAACGGGAGCGCTGGTTCTCGCCGCTGGCCACGCAAACCTCACGGGCGACAGCTCGGGCTTCGGCGGCGCCACCACGATCCAGGCAGGCGCGCTCTCGGTGAATGGCATCCTCGGCGGCACGCTGGCGGTGCAGGGCGGCCGGCTGCAGGGCATCGGCACGGTCGGCACCACGATGAACGCAGCCGGCGGCACGATCGCGCCCGGTAACTCGATCGGCACGCTGACCATCAATGGCAATTATCGCGGCAATGGCGGCAGGCTCGAGATCGAGACGGTGCTCGGCGGCGATGCCTCGCCTTCCGACCGGCTGGTCATCACCGGCAGCAGCGCCGGATCGACGCTGGTCAACGTGCTGAACCAGGGCGGGACTGGCGCACCGACCGTCGAGGGCATCAAGATCGTCGATGTCGGCGGCGCCTCGAATGGCAGCTTCACCCTCGCCAATGGCGACTATGCCTTCCAGGGGCAGCCCGCCCTGATTGCAGGCGCCTACGCCTATACGCTGCAGCACAACGGCGTCAGCACGCCCAACGACGGCGATTGGTATCTGCGCTCGGCCTATGTCCCGCCGGCAGCCGCGGCGGCGCCAGTCGGCAGCCCGGCGCGCACCGTGCCGATCCTGCAGCCCGGCGTGCCGGTCTACGAGGCCTATGGCCAGGTGCTGCAAAGCCTGAACGGCCTGCCGACGCTGCGCCAGCGCGTCGGCGACCGCATGCATGGCGACGGCACGGCCCCGGCGGGTACGCCCGAGAGCCAGGCGATCTGGGCCCGGATCGAGGGCGCCCATAGCCGGATCACGCCCAGGCTCTCGACCAGCGGCACCTCCTACGAGATCGACAGCTGGCGGCTCCAGGCCGGGCTCGAGGGACAGCTTCTGGCGAACGGCGCCGGCACGCTGGTCGGCGGCCTGACCGCGCATCACGGCGGGGCCACGGCCGATATCGCCTCGGTCTTCGGCCGCGGCAAGATTGCGACCAGCGGCACCGGCTTTGGCGGCACGCTGACCTGGTATGGCGAGAGCGGGCTCTATGCCGATGCCCAGGCCCAGGCGAGCTGGTTCGACAGCGATCTCAGCTCGACCACGCTCGGGCGCCGGCTCGCCGACGGCACGGGCGGGTTCGGCTATGCCTTCGGCCTGGAGCTCGGCCAGCGGATCGCGCTGAACGGCGCCTGGTCGCTGACGCCGCAGGCGCAACTGATCTATTCCAGGGTCACTGGCGACAGCTTTACCGATCCGTTCGGCGCCCGCGTCTCGCTCGGGGATGGCGACAGCCTGAAGGGCCGCCTCGGGCTCGCGGCGGACTATCGCAGCATCTGGCGCGACAGCGCCGGACAGCTCGTCAGCACCACGCTCTACGGCATCGCCAACCTCTCCTACGAGTTCCTCGACGACACCACGGCCAGCGTCGCCGGCACGCGCTTCAGCAGCGCCGAGGAGCGGCTCTGGGGCGGGGTCGGCCTCGGCGCGAAATATGATTGGGGCCGCTACTCGCTCTATGGCGAAGCCTCCGTCAGGACGAGCCTCGCCCAGTTCGCCGACAGCCACGAACTCAGCGGACGCGCCGGCTTCCGCATGAGCTGGTGAGCCCTCCCCTGAACTAAACGAACCCGAGAGGAGGACCCATGCGTCTTCGTGCATCGTCCCCATGGCACCACGCCAAGCGCGCCGCAGCCGCCACACTGGTCGCGGCGATGCTGGCGACACCCCAGTCCGTGCTCGCCTGCACGAGCTTCCTGATCCGGACGACCGATGACGGCGCCGTCTATGGCCGCACCATGGAGTTCGGGTTCGAGCTCGAGTCGCGCGCGATGGTGATCCCGCGCAACTACAAGCTGGCTTCGACCGGGCCGGGCGGAAAACCGGCGATGAGCTGGACCGGCAAATATGCGGCCGTCGGGCTCAATGCGCTCGGCGTCTCCGCCCTGGTCGACGGCATGAACGAGAAGGGCCTCTCCGGCGGCATTCTCTATTTCCCGGATTATGCCGGCTACGCCGACCCGGCGAAGACCGACCCGGCCAAATCCCTCGCGCCATGGGACCTGCTCACCTGGGCTCTGACCAGTTTCGCGACGGTCGCAGAGGTCAAGGCGGCGATCGGCGACGTCGCCGTCATCCATGTCGTGCAGGAGGCGATGAAGATCGCGCCGCCAGTGCATTACACCTTGCACGATGCCTCCGGGGCCTCGCTGGTGATCGAGCCGGTCGATGGCAAGCTCAAGGTCTATGACAACCCGCTCGGCGTGATGACCAACGCGCCATCCTTCGACTGGCACCTCACCAATCTCAGGAATTATGTGAAGCTGTCGCCCGTCAACGCGCCGCCGCTGAAGGTCGGCGAGCAGTCCTTCGCGCCGCTCGGCCAGGGCTCGGGCATGCTCGGCATTCCCGGAGATCCGACGCCGCCATCGCGTTTCCTGCGGGCGCTCGGCTATACGATGTCCGTCGAACGCAAGCCGAGCGGCCCGGAAAGCGTCCGGCTGGCAGAGCATATCGTCAATAATTTCGATATTCCGAAGGGCTGGATCAGGCTGCAAGACAAGGGCCAGGGAGACAAGCCCAGGGAGCCGCTGGAATACACGCAATGGTCGACGGTGGCCGACCTCGTGAACCGGGTCTACTACGTCAAGACCTATGAGGATCCGGTCCTGCGCGGCATCGACCTGAAGAGCTTCGACCTCGACGCCAAGACGATCGTCAGCGCGGCGCTGGTGCCGGCGATGACGCCTCCCGCCCTGCCTTTCGCCAAACCCTGATCAGTGATCGCGTCCAGCCAGACGCCGGCGGCCATGGCCGTCCGGCCGCCTTGCCGCGGCGCACAGCCTTCATCCGCATCTCATCGATATCGCCAGGGCCGGGGGGCCACAGCACCATGACGTCAGCGACATCCGGCAAGCGGCATCGCTCCCGCCGGACCAGAGCCATGATCGGCGCGGCCGCCCTGCTTGCGGCGGCGGCGCCTGCTGCGGCAGCCGATCTCACCCCTGTCCGCATCGCGCAGGCAGGCGCCCCCCTCGCCCAGAGCGACTGGTCGGTCACCCTCAGCCCCTATCTCTGGGCGGCCTCGCTCAACGGGGATGCGGCCGTGCTCGGGATACACCGGCATGTCGACGTCCCGTTCCGCGACACCCTGAAGAATCTCGACCTCGGGCTGATGGGCAATCTCGAGATCCGCCGCGGCGCCTTCGGCGCCTATGTCAATGGCGAGTATGTCGATGTCTCCAGCGACGAAARGATTGCCTCCCTCAACATCGGCACCGGCATGAAGTCCTATCTGGTCAGCGCCGGCGTGTTCTACCGCGTCTATCAGTCCGAACTCGGCGGCAATACCGTGTTCGGCGCACCCCGCGTCTTTGCACTGGAACCGACGGCGGGCGCCCGCTGGACGCGCCTGACGGGCCGCATCCGGGTCGCCGGGCTGCATGTTTCCGACAGCGAGAGCTGGCTCGACCCCTTCGTGGGGGCGAGGCTGAATCTCGACCTGACCGACCGCTGGAACCTCTTCATGGAAGGCGATGCCGGCGGCTTCGGCGTCGGCTCGCGGCTGAGCCTCAACGGACAGGCGCTTCTCGGCTACCGCACCACGCTGGCGGGCTACAAGACCATGGTTCGCACCGGCTACCGCGTCCTGCACCAGGACTACCGGGATGGCGGCTTCCAGTGGAAGGTCACTCAGCACGGGCCGATCATCGGTGCGTCGATCGAGTTCTGAGGCCCCAAGGACCGCCAAGCACGCTATCGCGGGCGGGCCTCGCAAATAGCGTTCGTGGCAGAGGCGGTCCGGAAGATGTCGATGAAGAGGCTGTGAAACTGGCGCGGGGCGACGACAAGGCTGCGGCAGTGCAGCGGGTCGCCCTCGCCATCGATTTCCGTCGCGATGCAGCCGGCTTCGCGGGCGATGATCACGCCCGCAGCGAGGTCCCAGAGATCGAGCTTGGCGCCCGAGGTCCAGAACCCGTCGAAGCGCCCTTCTGCGACGTAGGCGATCTCGAGGGCGGCGGAGCCCGGACTCCTGATCCCTGAAACCTGCGGCATGATGGCTGCCATTTCACGCGCGGCTTTTTCCGTGTCGCCCTTGCCATGATAGGGGAAACAGGTGCCGACGACGGCATGGGCGAGCGAGTTGCGCTTCGAGCCCGTGAGGCGCTGGTCGCCGAGAAAGGCGCCCTCTCCTTTCGCGGCCCAGAACATGTCGTGGCTGAGCGGATGATAGGTGACGCCCGCTGTCACCTCGTCGCCCTCCATCAGGGCGAGCGACACGGAAAACTGCGGGATGCCGTGCAGGAAGTTGTTGGTGCCGTCGAGGGGATCGATGACGATCCTGCGACCGTCACTGGCGCCTGGGGATGCGCCGCTCTCTTCGCCGAGCACCGCGATATCGGGCAGCGTGTCCCCGAGATGCGCGATGATCAGCCGTTCGGATTCGATATCCGCGGCAGAGACGAAATCCGACGGCCCCTTCTCCAGGATCGGCAGGGCGGCGAGGCGGGCGAAATTCCCGGCGAGCGATGCGCCGCCGATCCGGGCAGCCTCCTTCATGCACTCGACGATATGGCTCCTGGAACGCGTGCGGTCATGCATGGCGAAGTCTCGACTGGGGATTGTGAGTGCTGCGCCCGGTGCGGCTGCGTGAGCCCTGGCCGAACACAGGTTTGGAATGCGGCATCGCTCGCTGTGTCAGGCGGCCGGCAGGGTTCGGTGCGAGGGTGCGATCCGGCCCAACGCGGCTGCGTGCAGGGCGGAGTTTGCCGCGGCCAGACAATGCCCGCCCGAGCGGATCGTCAGCGGCGCGCCGTCCCAATCCGTCATGACGCCGCCGGCATGGGTGATCACGGCGACATGGGCGAGGTAGTCATGCGGATTCTCGAAGCGGTCGATGGCGATGTCGATCGCCCCGGAGGCCAGCCGTCCATAGGAATAGCAACTGCCGCCATAGACGCACCAATGGACGGAGGAGCGCAGGGCCTTGAAGGTCGGCAGGCTGTCCTCGTCATAGAGTTCGATATTGCTCGTCGACATCACCGCTTCCGACAGGAGGCGCCGGCCCGAGGTCGTGACGCGCGCGCCGTTCAGCGTCGTCGGAAAGCCCTCCGCGCCGACCCAGCGTTCCCGTGTCATCGGCTGGTCGATGACACCGAGGATCGGGACGCCACGATGGGTCAGAGCGACGAGCGTGCCGAAGACCGGGATGCCGGCGACGAAGGCCTTGGTTCCGTCGATCGGGTCGATGACCCAGACAAAATCCTCGTCCATTCCCTGCGAACCGAACTCCTCGCCGAGGATGCCATGGCCGGGATAGGCCGCTTCGATGCGGCGGCGGATCTCGGTCTCGGCGCGCCGGTCGATCTCGGTGACGGGGCTGTCGTCGCCCTTGGGGATGAAGGCGTTGTTGTGCCTTGCCGCCTCGCGGATGATCTCGCCGCTCGCCTCGACCAGCTCCTGGGCGAAGGCAATGAAATTCCTGATGTCGCTAGTCGGCATGTCTGACCTGTCCGGGGATCGCTGCGCGGCTCTTGAGCGGGCGCTGGTGCTTGCTGAGGCTGTATTCGGCGAATTTGAAGCAACGCGTGATGACGAGCGTGATCGAGAGATAGATCAGCGCAGCCATGATGAAGATCTCATAGGGCGAGAACGTATCGGCCACGATGGTATTGGCCACGCCGGTCAGCTCCATCAGCGTGATCGTGCTGGCAAGCGAGGTGCCCTTCAACATGCCGATAGCCTGGTTGCTATAGGCCGGCAGCATCAGCCGCAGCGCGATCGGCAGCACGATCAGCCGCTGGACCTGGAAGGCCGACATGCCGCAGGCGCGCGCCGCCTCGATCTCGCCGGCCGGCACGGCCTGGATCGCGCCGCGCAGGATATTCGCGGTATAGGCGGCGGAATGCAGGGCACAGGCCAGCAGGGCGCAGATGAAGGGCTTGCGCAGATACGGCCAGAGAAAGCTTTCGCGCACGAACTCGAACTGCGCGAGCCCGTAATAGACGATGAAGATCTGGACGAGCAGCGGCGTGCCGCGAAAGAAATAGACGAAGCAATAGATCGGCGCCCGTACCCCCCTGCTGCCATTCGCGTAGAGAATGCCGAGCGGCAGAGCGAGCACGAAGCCGATGATCTCGGTCAGCAGCAGAAGCTGCAGGGTGACGACCGCGCCTTCGAGCAGGCGCGGGATGCTCTCGATCATGAGCGAGATGTCCATGATCAGACCCTCCGCACGCCGCGGTTCGCGCGGGTCTCGAGACATTCGATGATGAGGGAATTGATGATGGTCAGCGTGAGATAGATGACCGCCGCGAGCAGGTAGAAATGGAACGGGCTGCGCGTCACCGAGGTGGCGAGATAGCTGACGCGCATCAACTCCTCGAGGCCGACGACCGAGATCAGCGAGGTGTTCTTGATCAGCGAGATCCAGATATTGCCGAGGCTCGGCAGGGCGTAGCGCCACATCAGCGGCATGCGGATATGGATGAACAGYGTCAGCGGCGACATGCCGAAGGCCTTCGCCGCCTCGATCTGACCCGGCGGGATGGCGAGAAAAGCGCCCCGGAAGATTTCGGCCGCATAGGCGCCGAAGACGAGGCTGAGCGCGAACACGCCGGCCGCCATCGCCGGGATCTCGACATAGACCTCCGGTCCCGCGATCCAGCGCAGCATCGCCGAGAGCGCAACCGTGCTGCCGAAATAGACCAGCAGGATGATGAGCAGTTCGGGCGTCCCGCGGACGCAGGTCGTGTAGAAATCACCCGCCGCGCGCAGGAACCGCGACGAGGAGAGCTTGGCGAGCGCAACCGCCAAGCCGATCGCGAGGCCCGCCAGCAGCGACAGGAACGCGACCTGGAGCGTGACCATCGTGCCCCAGAAGAGCTGCGTTCCCCAGCCCTGGAAGAGGTCTGCCGTCATGAATCGGTCCTGTCGGGGCGGAGGTCGCGCTGGGCCTTGTCAGCCGCGCGGGCGATGCCGGGCGGCGGCTAGCGCCGCCCGGAGAGCGTCACTGAGTCCAGACGCTGGGGAGCACCGTGAACTTCCAGTACTTCTGGTTGATCGCCTTGAAGGTCCCGTCGGCGAACATGCCCTTCAGCGCATTGTTGACCTTGTCGAGCAGTTCAGGCTCGTTTTTGCGCAGTCCGACGCCGACGCCGGGGCCGAAATATTTGATGTTCTCGAGTTCAGGGCCGATATACTTGAAGTTCTTGCCCTGGGCGTCCTCGAAGAAGCCCTCCATCTTGATCGGCCCGGCCATGATCAGGTCGACGCGGCCGGAGACGAGGTCGAGGAGCAGGGTCTCGTAGTTCTCGTAGCGCGAGATCTGCACGCCGGGGAACAGTTCGGTGAAATAGCGGTCATAGGTGCTGGAGCGGATCAGCCCGACGACCTTGCCGTCGAGGGCCTTGGGATTGGGCTGCCCCTCGGCGGTGACGGGCGCGAGCGTGGACGATTTCGGGCCAACGAACCGGCCGGTCGACGAGCGGTAGGGGATGCTGAAATCGATGCTCTTCTGGCGCGCTTCGGTGATCGAAAGGCTCGCGAGGATGAGATCGAATTTGCGCGCCGTCAGGGCCGGGAGCGCACCATCGAGCGACTGGCAGACGAATTTGAGGTCGAACCCTTCACGCTTGCCGATCTCACGGGCGATATCGACGTCAAAACCCGCCAGTTCGCCGCTGGCGGTGCGGTAGTTGAAGGGTGGATTGGTGCAGTCGGTGCCGATCTTCACCTCGCGGGCGAAGGCGGTGCCGGCCAGCAGCAGCGCTGCGCCCGACAGGAGGGCGAGAGCGGTCTTTCTCATGGTTCTTCTCCTCAAAGAACGCGCTGCAGAAAGCGCCTGCACCGTTCCGACATCGGGTTGCCGAAGATCTGATCGGGGCTGTTGCGCTCCTCGATCTTGCCCTCGTGAAGGAAGAGCACCTCGTTCGAGACCTCGCGGGCGAACGCCATTTCATGGGTCACGACGATCATGGTCCGCCCCTCCTCCGCGAGAACGCGCATGACGCGCAGCACCTCGCCGACGAGCTCGGGGTCGAGCGCCGAGGTCGGCTCGTCGAAGAGCAGCAGCTTGGGCTCCATCGCCAGGGCGCGGGCGATGGCGCAGCGCTGCTGCTGGCCGCCGGAAATATGAGCGGGGTAATGATAGCGCTTGTCGAACAGCCCGACCTTCGCCAGCAGCGCCTCGGCACGTTCGATCGCCTCGGCCTTCGCAACGCCCAGCACCTTGATCGGCGCGATCGTAACGTTCTCGAGCACGGTCAGGTGGCTCCACAGGTTGAAGCTCTGGAACACCATGCCCATCCGGCTGCGGATTCGGCTGATCTGCCTGGCGTTCAGCACCGGCGGGCGGTCTCCGCTGCGCTGGAGCTTGATCTCCTCGCCCTCGAAGGAGATCGTGCCGGATTCCGGGGTCTCCAGCAGATTGATGCAGCGCAGGAAGGTGCTTTTGCCCGAACCGCTGGCGCCGATCATGCAGATCACGTCCCGTTCGCGGGCCGCGAGGCTGACACCCTTGAGAACGGGAAAGTCGCCATAGCTCTTGTGGATGACGTCCGCGGTGAGGACGGTCTTCGCCTCCGGTCGAGACACGTGATCCTCCCCTTTGCATTGCTGGATCGGCTCTGTCCGACCTCGATTGGCAGGGACGGTATCGGCGGCTCCTGGCCGCCTCAAGTACCAATTTTTCCAAATGGTACAGACCAATTGCGCCGAGCCGCTTGACCCTGCCGCCTGCGGGCGGCTCAATCCGACCCGGTGAAGGGTGAGGTGGCGACGCGCACGCTTTCGGCCTCGCGAAGGGTGCAACAGGACATGAATTCGGCCTTCAACTATCCGTTCTGGAATGCGCTGGCGCTGGAGCGGGACGGGCCGGAACCGCTCTACGACCAGATCGCGGGGCAGCTCCGTGCGATGGTCGTGGCCGGCGCCATCCCCCGCGGAGCACGGCTGCCACCGCAGCGAAAGCTCTCGGACGAACTCGATGTCTCCCGCTCGACGATCGTGCTCGCCTATGCCCGCCTGAAGAACGAGGGCTATGCGCATGGCCGCACCGGCGCTGGGACCTATATCGAGACCGACCTGCCGGAGGATCTGCACCGCCGCCTGGACGCCCCGGCCCCAGCCGGGCCGCCGCGGCAGCCGCGCATCCTGGCAAGGCGTGGCAGCGCGCTGATGGGCCTGCCGCTCCCGAGCGAGCGTGAGCTCGGCTACGATCTCAGCCCCCTGCTCCCGGCGCTCGACGAATTGCCGTTCAGCGACATCCGCCGCAGCACCGCCGAATACTGGGGCTCTGAGCCCTGGCCCCAGTTCAGCTTCAGCGAGCGCCTCGGGCTCCCGGCCCTGCGTCAGCAGATCGCCAAATATCTCGGCGAATACGAGGGCGTGCCCTGCGCGGCCGAGCAGATCGCGGTCGTCGCCAGCACGACACAGGCCTTCATCCTTCTCGCCCAGCTGCTGCTCGACCCAGGCGACGGCGTCATCGTCGAGGATCCGGGCTATCCGACCCGGGTCGCCGCGCTCGTGGCGAATGGTGCCCGCGTCCTGCCGCATGCGGTCGATCATGACGGGCTCTGCGTCGATCGCTTCAGCGCGGAGACTGAGACCGCCCGGATGGTGATCGCCTCGCCGACCAATCAGTTTCCCTACGGCTCGACGATGCCGATGGCGCGCCGGCTTTCGCTGCTGGCCTGGGCCCGCGCACGGGACGCCTGGGTGATCGAGTATGATTACAGCAGCCCGATCGGCATCAACCGCCAGCCCCTGGCTTCCCTGCTGTCGCTCGATACCGACCAGCGCGTCATCTTCATCGGCAACATCAACCGGATCTTCTCCCCGTCGCTCGGCCTGACCTATCTGGTCCTGCCCCCCGATCTGGTCGAGCTGTTCTACCGGGCCAAGCTGGTCTTCTCCTGCTATCTGCCGCC
Organism: Allobosea sp. P1_A7; assembly: GCF_056406775.1. Classification (NCBI taxonomy): domain Bacteria; kingdom Pseudomonadati; phylum Pseudomonadota; class Alphaproteobacteria; order Hyphomicrobiales; family Alloboseaceae; genus Allobosea; species Allobosea sp. P1_A7. The sequence continues at coordinate 39,430 of NZ_JBFTZN010000021.1, read as the reverse complement.
GCCGCTGCAGCAGATGGTGGCCGATATCATGGGCCGGGGCGTGCTGGCCCGGCATGTCAGGCGGATGCGGCTTCTGTATCGCGAGCGGGCGGCCATCCTCGTCGGAGCCCTGCGTGAGGCGCTCAGCGATCGGCTGGTCATTCCCGAGGTGACGGCGGGGTTGCATCTGACCGCCCATGCGCGCGGCCCGCTCGACGACCGCGCGGTCACCGATGCCGCCCGGCAGCGCGGCATCGATGTGCCGGCCCTGTCCCGCTACCGGCTGCAGAGCCAGGAGGCGACGGGGTTCATCTTCGGCTTCGGCAATACCGCGCCCGAGCGCATTCCGCCGGCGGTGCGGCGCTTTGCCGAGATCGTGGCGGCGACCTAGCGTGGCCGTGGCGAAGAATTTGAAATTTGACGCCGGGGCTCGAAGAAGCACCGGCCTGGGGGAGAACGAGATGATCGATGAGAATGGATTGGCGCAGCGCTTGATGCGCGAGCACGAGGAACAGGTGCGCTTCCGCCCGTTCGCGGCGGCGAGCGGCATCGCTTCGCTCGAGGACGCCTACAGGGTGCAGGACCGCTATGTCTCGCTGCTGCAAACCCGGTTCGGTGACGGGATCGGCTACAAGATCGGCCTGACCTCGCAGCGCATGCAGACGATGTGCGGCATCGACCAGCCGATCGCCGGGGTCGTCCTGGCCGACCGGCTGCACCATTCCGGCGCGAAGGTCGCAATCTCCGGCTATGGGCGGATCGGTCTCGAATTCGAGATCGCCGTGCGCCTAGCGAACGATCTTCCCGTCGGCGGCCCCGCCTTCACGCCCGAAACCGTCGCTGCCCATGTCGGCGGCGTCTGCGCCGCAATCGAGATCGTCGACGACCGCGCCGCCGACTATGCCGAGCTCGACGTGCTCTCGCTCGTCGCCGACAATTCCTGGAACGGCGGCATCGTCCTCTCCGAATTCCGCAGCGCATGGCCCGCGCTGGATGCGGTCACCGGCGTGGTCCACCGCAATGGCGTCGAGATCGACCGCGGCCACGGACGGGACGTGCTCGGCCACCCCTTCTCGCCCCTGGCCTGGCTGGCGAATGCGCTGGCGGCCAAGGGCCGGACGCTACGTGCCGGCGATGTGGTCATGACCGGCAGCCTGGTCACCACCCGCTTTCCGACCGAGACGGAAACCTACACTTTCGCGTTGGACGGCATCGGAGCCGTCGAACTCACTGTCGAAGCCGGCAAACCTGGCTGAAACAGGTTTGCTCCCGCCCCCTCTCCTTGCAGGCGTTTGTACCGTCGTGGCTGACTGGAAAGCCCCCGGTGCAGACTGTAAGCAAGAGCCATGGCGCAGCAGGACCATGATCTCTGTGTCCCGATCGATGCCGGACTTGTTCGACGATTGATCGCCGCACAATTCCCCGCATGGGCTGACCTGCCCATCGAGCCAATCGAGCCGGGCGGCTGGGACAATCGTACCTTTCGTCTGGGCGATCAGATGTCGGTCCGCCTGCCGAGTGCGGCTGCCTATGCGCCTCAGGTCGAAAAGGAGCGCCGCTGGCTGCCAAAGCTGGCGCCTCACCTCCCATTGCCGATCCCCGCGCCACTTGCCCTGGGCGCTCCAGCGGAGGCCTACCCGTGGCCATGGTCCGTCTATCGCTGGCTTGACGGCGAGCCAGCCGCGACCAACCCGATTGCCGATCTCACGCAGTTCGCCCGCTCGCTTGCCGGGTTTCTCGGCGCCCTTCAGCGCATCGACGCGACTGGCGGGCCGGCGGCGGGGCAACATAATTTTCATCGGGGTGGCAGGCTGGCGGTCTATGATGCAGAAGCCCGGGCTGCGCTTGCAGCGCTTGGGTGCCGCACCGACATCGCTGCGGCCGAGAGCGTATGGGCCGCCGCGCTCGGTTCGCAGTGGCGCGGCCCGCCTGTCTGGGTCCATGGCGATATTGCCCTTGGCAACCTGCTCATCAGGAATGGCAAGCTCTTTGCCGTGATCGACTTCGGGAGTTCGGGGGTCGGCGACCCTGCCTGCGACCTCGCGATCGCGTGGACGGAGTTTACCGGAGCGAGCCGCGACATGTTCCGTGCCGCGCTTTCCCTCGACGACGACACCTGGGCCCGCGCCCGCGGCTGGGCCCTGTGGAAGGCGCTGATCACGGTTGCCGGCCAYGATCGCAACCAGCGCGATGCGGACAAATCATGGCAGGTGATCGAGCGCGTATTGGCGGACCACCGGCAGTTCGACGGCAAATAGGTGAACCCGAACATCCCCGCCGGGAGCGCGCCTCTCCGGGCTTATCCCGGCCGGCGGTTTGATCCATGGGATCCGCCGCTGTCCAGGCCATCCAGGCAATCTTCGAGCTGCCGAAGCAGGCTTTGCAATTCGGCAAGACGCTCGCTGCCGTAACGTCCCGTGATCTCGCGATAGATCGCCTCGGACTCGACGCCGGCCCGCTCGATCAGCTCAAGACCCAGCGGCGAGATCGAGACGAGCCCCCGGCGCAGATCGGCCTGCGAGGTGCGCCGCAGGATGAGGCCGCGTTCGTCGAGGTCCTTCAGGATGCGCGAAAGACTGGGCGCGAGCAGGAACGTGTCCTCYGCCAGCGCCGTCACCTCGATCGTGTTCACGGCCGTCAGGGCGCGCAGAACGCGCCACTGCTGCTCCGTCATGCCGAAATGCCGAAGGCTGGCACGGAAATGGCGCATCACCGCTTCCCGGGCCCGCAGCAGGGACATCGGCAGGGATTTGGAGAAATGGCGCAGGCGCACGCGCGCTGCCGGCTGCCCGGTTTCGGCAGGCAGGTCCAGGCCCTCGGCTGGCGTCCGGTCGCTCATCAATCCCCCCGCTGCCAGGAATGGCCTGGCCAGCCCCATTTTCCGGCCTGCCGAGTCGCCCTTTTCAGGCCGACATCTTCTCTGGAATACCGCGCTGCTTCAAATACTCGCGGTAATTGCTCGTCTTGAAATTGACCGTCTCATCGGCCTCTTCCATCTGCACGGAAATGCCGAGGGGCCGCGACGCGCTGACCGGGGCGAGCAGCGCCTTCACCGCCTCGAACACCCGGCTGCCCGCCGTCTTGCGGTCGGCCTCGGAGCGCCCGGCCGCGATCCGCAGCAGGACATGCACGAACGCGTTATCGGGGTGACCGTCGACGATGAGATAGTTCGCGACGGGCACGCCGCGCGTGCGCGCCCCGGCGAAGGGGAAGATGCTGCCGTCGCCGATCAGGGCATCCTGCACGGTCTTCAGCAGCGCGGGCACGTCGACGCTGGCTTCGAGATTGGTCGAATACTCGACCCAGATATGAGGCATGGATACGATCCGTTGCTGGATTAGCGGAGGGCGGCAGCGGCGGCAGTGATGCCGGCACCGACTGAGGGGACGGGGTGACCGAGCGCAACAAGCGTGCGTTCGAGAAAATGCAGGTCGGTCAGGATATCGGCTTCGCTGATCTGGCCCATCGTGCCGATGCGGATGACCYTGCCGCTCAGCCGGTTGCGCGCACCGGCGATCATCGTGTTGTAGGTCTCGTTGAGGTGCTTGACGATCGCCCCGCCCGTCAGGGGCTCGGGCACCGACGCGACGACAACGGTCTGGGAGGCCACGGCAGGATCACCGAAAGCCGGCAGGCCAAGCGCGACACAGCCGGCGCGGAGCGCGCCCGAGAGCCGCTCGTGCCGCGCGAAGACCTGCGGCAGCCCCTCCTCGTGAATCATCTTCAGCGCCTCGTGCAGGCCAAAGAGCAACGAGACCGGGCAGGTGAAGGCGGTCTCCTGGTTGTCGACGACGGCCAGCGCCTTGCGCATGTCCCAGTAGAAGCGCGGGCAGCGGTCGGTGCGCTCGATGACCTTGCGGGCCTTGTCGCTGACGCTGGCGAGGCCGAGGCCGGGCGGGCACATCAGCGCCTTCTGCGAGCCGGTGACGACGATGTCGACGCCCCACTCGTCCTGGCGCAGCTCCATGCCGCCGAGCCCGCTGATCGAGTCGACGAGGAACAGCGTCTCGCGCTCGCGCAGGAGCGCGCCGATGCCGGCAAGATCGGTCACCGCACCGGTCGAGCTCTCGTTATGGACAGCGATCACGGCGCGGTACTCGGCCTTGTCGAGCTCGGCGGCGACCCGCGCCGGGGTCGGCGCATGCCCCCATTCGCTCTCGATGACGTCGACCTGCGCGCCCAGTGCCCGCGCGATCTGGGCATAGCGCTCGCTGAACTGGCCGTGGACCAGCGCCAGCACTTTCTCGCCGGGAGCGAGAATATTGACGAGGCTCGCCTCCATCACGCCGGTTCCGGAGCTGCCGAAGACCAGCACCGGCGCCTGCGTGCCGAAGAGCGGCTTGATCAGGCGCTGGATCTCGCCCAGCACGACACGCATCTGCGCGCCGCGATGGTTGACGATCGGCAGCGCGGTGGCACTGCGCACGCGCTCGGGGATCGAGATCGGCCCGGGGATGCGCAGGCGATAGGGATAAGCGGCGGAAGGCGTCGTGCTCACGGGGTTCAGGCTCCGGACTGGAATGATGGCTGCGGCTGGGCCGGCCGGTTAGTGAATGACCTGCTGGATGAACTGGCGGGCGCGCTCGGTTCGCGGCGCAGAGAAGAAGGCGTCCGGCGTCCCGACTTCGGCGATGGCGCCGTTATCCATGAAGACGACCCGGTCAGCCACGGCGCGCGCAAAACCCATTTCATGGGTGACGCAGATCATCGTCATGCCGGTGCCGGCGAGCTCGATCATCACGTCCAGGACCTCCTTGACCATCTCGGGATCGAGTGCGGAAGTCGGCTCGTCGAAGAGCATGACGTCCGGTTCCATGGCGAGCGCCCGGGCGATAGCGACGCGCTGCTGCTGGCCGCCCGAGAGCTGGTTCGGGAACTTGCGGGCCTGCTGGCCGATATGGACGCGTTCGAGCAGCTCCATGGCCTGGGCTTCCGCCGCGGCGCGCGGCAGGCGCCTGAGCTTGATCGGGCCGAGCGTCAGGTTGTCGAGGATCGACAGATGCGGGAACAGGTTGAACGACTGGAAGACCATGCCGACGCGCTGCCGGATCTTCTCGATATTGTCGTCGCCCTGAGACACGGTCTCGCCGCCGACCGTGATCCTGCCACCCTCATAGTGCTCGAGGCCGTTGATGCAGCGGATCATCGTCGACTTGCCCGAGCCCGACGGGCCGCAGACCACGATGCGTTCGCCCTGCTTCACCGCAAGGTCGATGCCGCGCAGGACGTGGAACTGCGAGAACCATTTATCGACGTTCTCGAGCCGGATGATGGGATTTTCCATGATTGCAATACCCGATGCGGTCAGGCCCGGTCGGCCCGTGCGAAGCCGCCCTCGATGGCGCGGCTGTAGCAGGACAGCCCAAAGCTCATGAGCCAGAAGACCAGCCCGACGACGAAGTAACCCTCGGCCTGCGAGCCGACCCAGAGCGGGTCCGCGACGCCGGCGGAGACGATGTTGAGCAGGTCGAACAATCCGACGACCATCACCAGCGTCGTGTTCTTGAGCAGCGAGATGGTGGTGTTGACGATGCCGGGCACGACCTTCCGGATCGCCTGGGGCAGGATGATGTAGAGCATCGTGCGCCAGTAGCCGAAGCCGAGCGCCATGGCCGCCTCGTACTGCCCCTTCGGCAGCGCCTGCAGGCCTCCGCGCACCACCTCGGCCATGTAGGCAGCCTCGTAGAAGATGATGCCGACCACGGCGAGCGCGAGCGGATCAGGCTTCATGCCGGAAGGCAGGAAGAAGGGCAGCATCACGATGGCCATGAACAGCACCGTGATGAAGGGCACGCCGCGGCAGAATTCGATGAAGCCGATGCAGAACCAGCGGACCAGCGGCATCTGGCTGCGCCGCCCGAGCGCGAAGAGCGCGCCGAAGGGCAAGGAGAAGCTGATGCCGGAGACGGCAAGGATCAGCGTGAGCAGGAGCCCGCCCCATTTGTCGCTGGGCACCACCGGCAACCCGGCGACCCCGCCATGCAGCAGGACGAAGGTGACGACCGGCAGGACCACCATCATGAACAGGCCGGCATAGCCCTTCCCCGGAATGCGGGGCACCATCAGCCAGGTCAGCCCGGCGATCAGCAGGGCAAAGACGGTATCCGGGCGCCAACGTTCCAGCGGAGGGTAGAAGCCGTAGATGAACTGCGAGGCCTTGGCTGCAACGAAGCCCCAGCAGGCACCGCCCGGCACGCAATCGGCCCGGCTTGCAGCGGTCCAGGTCGCCTTGAACAGCGCCCAGGGCAGGATGGTCCAGGCGATCGCCCCGAGGATGAGGGCGACCGCGAGCGACAGCAACGCGTCGCGCCAGGAGGCGAAGATGCGCCGGCGCAGCCAGAGCGCGATCCGGGCCGGCGCACCGGCATGGGCGGCCGGGCGGCGCGGCGTATCGGAGATGAGGGCGGCTTCGGTCACCGTTCGACGATCCTGGTCATGTGGTTGAACAGGTTGATCAGCGCGCCGATCAGCAGGCTGATCGCGAGATAGACGGCCATGGTCATGCCGACGATCTCGATGGCGCGGCCGGTCTGGTTGATGCTGATGCCGGTGAAGACGCCGACGAGATCGGGATAGCCGATCGCCACCGCGAGCGAGGAGCCCTTGAGGATATTGAGATACTGGTTCGACAGGGGCGGCAGCAGGACGCGCACCGCCTGCGGGATCACGATGAAGCGCAAGGTCCACCACCAGCCGAAGCCGAGCGCGGCCGCGGCTTCGCGCTGGCCCTTGCTCACGGACTCGATGCTGGCGCGTACCAGCTCGCCGATGAAGGCAGCGTTGTAGATCGCCATGGCGAAGACGAGTGCCGTCAGCTCCGGCACCAGGGCCCAGCCGCCGATGAAATTGAACCCTTTGAGCTGCGGCACGGAGACCGAGACCTGCGTGCCTGTCAGCGCGACAGTGAGGACCGGCAGGAGCACGAGCACCGCCAGCGACGGCAACCAGGCGTTCACCGAACGCCCCGTGCGCTCGGCATAGGAGGTCAGGCTGCGGAACAGGGCGAGCGCCGCAACGACTGCAATGAGGATGGCGATGACCAGGAGCCCCGGGCGATCGCTTGTCAGCGCCGGCAGGAAGACGCCGCGGTTCGAGAGATAGACCATGTCGCCGATACCGACGGCGACGCGCGGWGCGGGAAAGGCCCGGAGCGCGACATTGTACCAGATCAGGATATGGAGGAGCTGCGGCAGGTTGCGGACGAGCTCGACATAGATGCGAGCGGCGCGCGACACGGCCCAGTTGCCGGAGAGCTGCGCGATGCCGATGGCGAAGCCCAGGATCGTCGAGAGCACGATGGCGATCGCCGTCACCAGCAGCGTGTTGGTGATGCCAACGAGGAAGACCCGCCAGTAATTGTCGCTCGACGTATACGGGATCAGGTGGAACGCGATCTCGAAGCCCGCCTCCTGCCACAGGAAGTCGAACCCGAGCTTGAGGCCGCGGGCCGCGAGATTGTCGTAGAGGTTGCCGATGGCGACATGGGCCACCCAGGCCAGCGCGACCACGAGCAGCGCCTGGAAGACCCAGCCCATGACGCGGCGGCGTCCCGGCAGCGCAGTACGCTGAGATGATCGAACGGCAGGTGTGGTGGTCATTGTCCGGCTTGTCTGCGTGTGGGGAGATCGAGGCCGGCGGCTGGCGCCGGCCTCGCGCCTTTCGCTCAGCGGAGCAGCGGCGACGACATCAGGCCCTTGTTGTTCCAAAGGTTGTTGAGGCCGCGCTCGAGCTTGATCGGGCTCTTGTTGCCGAGATTGCGCTCGAACATCTCGCCGTAATTGCCGACGGCCTTGATCGCGTTGAGCGCCCAGTCATTGCCGAGCCCGAGCTTGACGCCGAAATCACCGGTCACGCCGAGCAGGCGCTGGACCTCCGGCGAGGTCGAACTCGCCTTCAGCTTCTCGACATTGGCCTGGGTGATCTCCAGCTCCTCGGCGGCGATCAGCGCATTGAGCGTCCAGCCGACGATATCCCGGAAGCGGCTATCGTCCTTGCGCACGACCGGGCCGATCGGCTCCATCGAGATCAACTCGGGCAGCACGACCCAGTCATCCGGCTTGCCGAGCTTCGACACGGCTCCGGCCAGGGCGCTCAGAACATTCGCATAGACGTCGCAACGCCCGGTTTCGAGGTTCTTCTCGTTCTGGTCGCGCGAATTGGCGGCGACCGGGGTGAACTTCAGGCCGTTCTTGCGGAAATAGTCGGCGAGGTTCAGCTCGTAATTGGAACCAGCGGAGACGCAGATCGACGCGCCATCGAGCTCCTTGGCGCTTTTGACGCCGAGCGACTTCTTCGCCAGGAAGCCCTGGCTGTCATAGAGATAGGCGCCGGGCCAGGCGACGTTCAGCTCGATATCGCGAACAAAGGTATGCGTGGCGGTGCGCGCCAGCAGATCGATGCCGCCCGACTGGAGCGTGGCGAACGCCGTCTTGATCTCGAGCGGCACGAACTTGATCTTCTCGGCATCGCCCAGCACGGCGGCGGCGACGGCACGGCAGAAATCGACCTCGAAGCCATTCCATTTCGCTGCGCTGTCGAGCGTGCTCATGCCGGTCTGCACGCCGCTGGACACGCCGCAATTGAGCAGCCCGCGCGCCTTGATCGTCTTCTGCGTGTCGCCGCTCTGGGCCGAAGCCACTGTCACGGCAGCCAGCATGCAGCCGGCAGCGAGGGTCCATTTGTTGCGCAGATATCCGAGCATTCCAATTCTCCCAGCAATTCCTACGGAGCGGTCATCGCGATCGGGGCCGCTCCGAAAACCGGGCCCCGATCTCACATAACAAGTTAATTATCAAGTTAATTATATCGGAGCGGGGAGCCGAAGAGATTGCATTCCCATTCCGATTTGATCTGGTTTGTCAGATGCTTGACTACGCGCCGGGGCTGCCGTCGCCATGACCGGGGCTGCATGGAGAGCCGACGGCTCCCCTGCCGAACGCATGCGGTGCGGCGCCCCCGCCAGCACTCCACCACTGGAGCCGAACGCCGCAAGCCGGCGCCGGCGCGACACGGCGCCGCGGGGGCCGTGGCCGCCCTCCGGGGACGCCGCCCCTTGCCCTTAGGGCAGAGGGAGCGACAGGCGTCTGCCTATTCGAAGAAGCAGCTGACGCTGCCCAGCGGGCCGTAATCGCCGGTGATGGTGTCGCCATGCCGCGCTTCCACCGGGCGAATGAAGGAGCCCGCCAGGACGATCTGGCCGGCCTCGATATGGTCGCCATAGGCGGCGAGCCGGTTCGCAAGCCAGGCGACGCCACGGGCGGGATGGTTCAGCACGCCAGCTCCGAGCCCTGTCTCCTCGACCTGGCCGTTGCGCGAGACGATGGCGCCGACCCAGCGAAGATCGACCTGGTCCGGCCGCATGGCACGGCCCCCGACGACGATGCCGGCATTGGCGGCATTGTCGGCGATCGTGTCGACGATAGTGCGGGCCTTCCCGCTCTGCGGATCGACGCGCAGAATGCGGGTATCGAGGATCTCGAGCGCCGGAGTGATGTAGTCGGTGGCATTGAGCACGTCGAAGATCCCGATATTGGGGCCCTTCAGCGGCGCCTTCATCACGAAGGCGATCTCGGCCTCGATCCGCGGCTGGATGAAGCGGTCCTTCGGCACGCTGTCGCCATCGGCGAACATCATGTCGTCGAACAGCACGCCTGAATCCGGGATGTCGATATTCAGCGCGTATTGCATCGCCTTGGAGGTCAGGCCGATCTTCCAGCCGATCACCTTTCGACCGGCGGCGATCTTGTGCTTCACCCAGGCGCCCTGGATGGAATAAGCGTCATCCATCGTCATCTGAGGATGCCTGAGCGACATCAGCCCCGTCTGGCGGCGCGTCCGTTCGGCCTCGTCGAGGCTCAGCGCCGCGGCGGCGATTTCATTGGCGTTCAGCATCGATCAGGCCTCGTCGGCAATGGTGTTGCGGAGAAGGCCGATCCCCTCGGCCTCGACCTCGACGACGTCACCGGGCTTCAGCCAGACCGGCGGCTCCAGGCGAGCCCCTGCCCCGGTCGGCGTGCCGGTGACGAGGATGTCGCCCGGCACGAGCGTGGTGAAGGTCGAGATGTAGCTGATGATCCGGCGGAAGGAGAAGACCATCCGGCTGGTCCGGTCCTCCTGGCGCAGCTCGCCGTTGACGCGGGTCGTCAGCGCGATATCGGCGATCTGCGCCTCATCGCTGAAGGGAACGAGCCATGGCCCGATGGAGCCCGAGCGGTCGAAATTCTTGCCCTGCGTGACGTTGAACTTGGCGTGCCGAACCCAGTCCCGGATCGTCCCCTCATTGCAAAGCGACAGGGCCGCGACATGGTTCAGCGCGTCGCGCTCGGCGATGCGGCGCCCCGCTTTGCCGATGACGATGACGATCTCGCCCTCATAATCGAGCTGCACGCTCTCGGGCGGGCGGATCAGCGGCTGGTCATGACCGGTGAAGGAGCGGGGAAAGCGCGGGAACAGGGAGGGATTGGCCGGGGCGGCCTGGCCATCCTTGTATTCGGCGTTGCGGTCGGGAAAATTGACGCCCACGCAGATGATCTTTTCGGGCGCGGCAATCGGAAGCTCGTAGCGGATCGCCTGGAACGGCAGATCCGGAGACAGCCCCGCCGCCGCGTCGGCAAGCTTCGCAAAGGCGCCCTCGGCTACCACCTCCTTCAGGCTCGGCCACCGAGCCGAGAAGCGGCTGGACAGGTCAATGACGCCCCCTTCCACGGCCAGGCCGTATCCGGCGCGGTTTTCAGCGGAGAAGCTGACGAATCTGGGGGCAAGCATGAATCCGGTCCTTCTGTCGCCTCGTGCCTTTGGCCGAGATCGACGTCTTCGAGAGTTGATTGCCAGGGGGATGGCGACGCGGCGGGCTGGCTTCAGCAACGGCGCAGGACCACACCGCCACGCAGGATTTATGATTATCATGTTAATTAGATAGCATGACCCGATCAAGAGGCGATCCGGCCTTATCCCCTACCCTGCCCTGACGTCCTGAGGTCGCGGCGGACATGTCGGGAAACCGCGCAGCGAAACCTGCGGTTCCGCATCGGCGCGCCATCGCTACGTGATCGATAGACGAGCAGTGGGACCACCGGTGCCCGCCCTTCACATCTGGGGAAGGCCGCCGTGACCGTTGGCGCCCATGCCGACGTCCCGTCAGCATTCCAGCCATCTCGGCGATCCGACTGACGCTTGACAGCCCGCTCGATCAAACCATAGCATATCAAATAACAAAATGATGTTTCATTATATGAAATGAAACACAGAGGGACGCTCCTTGACGCTCGATACCGACAAAGCCTCCGCCAAAGCTGTGCCTGCCGGCACAAGCACGCTCGACCTCGCCCTGCAGGCAGTCGAGTATCTGGTCCTGCAGAGCCGCCCCGTCGCACTGGCGCAGATTGCCGAGGCGCTCTCCTCCTCCAAGGCCACCATCTACCGGCATCTGGTGACGCTTCAGCGCCACGGCTTCGTCCGGCAGGATCCGAATACCGGCCGCTACGATGCCGGCATCAAGCTGATGGTCCTCGGCGAGGCGCTGCGACAGCGCTTCGATATCGTCTCGGCAGCACGCGAGGAGTTGATGACGCTCCGCGACCGCTCCGGCCAGGCCGTGACGCTTTGCGACGTGATCGATGAGGAATTGATCGTCCTCGAGCTGATCCAGGGCCGCACGATGATCGAATTCGCGATGCGGCCGGGCACGCGGCTCGCCTTCCACGCCAGCGCGCATGGCAAGATCTGGCTCGCCTTCGGCTCGCCGGAACGCAGTCGCACCGTTGCAGCCGGCGAGTTGAAGGCGTGGACGCCGAGCACGATCGTCTCCGGTGAGGCGCTTCTGGCGGAAATCGCACGCGTCCGCGAGTGCGGCTGGGCCACTGCGCCCGACCAGGTGATCACCGGCGTCAACACGCTGGCCGCCCCGGTCTTCGACCACCGCAAGGCGCTGGTCGGCTCGATCGCCATCGTCGGCTCCACGCAATTCATCGCGCCAGAACCCGATCCCGAACAGATCCGCGAAGTCGTCGGCGCAGCCGCACGCATCTCGCGCGGATTGACCTGGAAAGACTGAGATCATGACCTATTCCTTGGCCGTCGATATCGGCGGCACCTTCACGGACATCGTCCTGCGCGACTCCCGCGGCAGCCTCAGCGTCGACAAGACACTGACCACCCACCACGACCTGCTGGAGGGCTTCTTCCGGGGTGTCGATTCCGTGCTGGGCAAGGCCGGCATCGCGGCCGGCGCGATCGATGGTGTCGTGGTCCACGCCACCACGGTCGTCACCAACGCGCTGATCGAGCGCAAGGGGCTGCCGACGGCGCTCGTCGTCACGGAGGGCTTCCGCGACGTGCTCTCGATCCGCAACGAGCACCGCTATGACATGTACGATCCGCAGATCGAGTTCCCCGAGCCGCTGGTGACGCGCGAGCTGACCTTCGGCATCAAGGAGCGGGTCCTGGCAGACGGCACCCTCGCGCTTGCTCCGGCAGCCGAGGACATTACCGAACTCGCAGCCGAGATCCGCGCCTCCGGTGCTCGCGCCATCGCGATCTGCTTCCTCAACAGTTTCGCCAATCCTGAAAACGAGGTCGCGGTCGCGGCTGCCCTCTCTCGCGAACTCAACGACGTGTTCATCTGCACCTCGGCCGAGGTCGCGCCGCAGATCCGCGAATACCAGCGCGCCTCGACGGCGACGGTGAATGCCTACGCCATGCCGATCTCGCAGCCCTATCTCAAGCGGCTGAGCGACCGGCTGCGCGTCGAGGGTTTCGCCAACACGCCGCTGATCATGCTGTCCTCGGGCGGCGTCGTCGGCGCCGAGACAGCGGGCAAAAATCCCGTGCGCATGATCGAGAGCGGTCCGGCAGCCGGCGCCCTTGCTGCCTGCCACTATGCGGAGCTGCTCGGTATCGATCGACTGATGTCGTTCGACATGGGCGGCACCACGGCCAAGGCCTGCCTGATCGAGAACCGTACGCCGCTGATCACCGGGCTGTTCGAGGTCGACCGGCGCTACCGCTTCCGGGAAGGCAGCGGCCTGCCCGTCACGGTGCCTTCGATCGACCTGATCGAGATCGGCGCCGGCGGCGGCAGCATCGCCCATGTCGACGATCTCGGCCTGCTCAAGGTCGGGCCCGAAAGCGCGGGCTCCAATCCGGGACCTGCCTGCTACGGCCGCGGCGGCAAGAACGCGACCGTCACCGATGCAGATCTCGTGCTCGGCCTGATCGATGCCGAGAACTTCCTCGGCGGCGACATGTCGCTCGACAAGGCAGCCTGCGACGCCGCGATGGCGCGGCTCGGCGATGCGCTCGGCCTCAACGCCGTCCAGGCGGCGCGCGGCATCTACCGCATCGTCACGGAGGCCATGGCCTCGGCGGCGCGGACCCACGCCACCGATCGCGGCGTCGATTATCGCGGCCTGCCGCTCTTCGCCTTCGGGGGGGCCGGTCCGTTGCACGCCTGCGGCGTCGCGGACCTGCTGCAGAGCACCAGCGTGATCGTACCGCCGCAGTCGAGCGTGCTGTCGGCCTTCGGCACGCTCGTCACGCCGGTCCGGCTCGATCTGGTGCGCAGCGACCTGACGCGGGTCGACCATCTCGACTGGGGCCGCGTCGATCGTGTGCTCGGCGAGCTCGAGAGCGAGGGGCTGACGGCGCTCGGCGTATCCGGTTGCGCGGCGTCCGACGTCACGATCCTCATCGGCGCGGACATGCGCTATGTCGGCCAGCAGCACGAGGTCACGATCATCTTCGAGACCGACCCGCGCAAGAGCCGTGACAGCGCAGCGCTGACGGCACAGTTCGAGGCGGCCTATCGCACCCTCTACGGCGTCAACCCCTCGCATGTCCCGATCGAACTCGTGACCTGGCGCGTCGTGGCACGCGGTCCCCTGCCGCATTTCGACAGCCAGGCCCGGCCCCAGAACACAGCCGGTGCACCCAAGCGTCATCGTCCGGTCCATGCCTGGGAAGACGGTCAGTCGGTGCCGGTCTACGAGCGCTCCGCCCTCGCCACCGGCCAGACCATCGCCGGCCCCGCCATCATCGAGGAGCGCGAGACCACGACCGCGCTGCCCCCGGGCTGGAGCGCGACGATCGACGCGCTCGGCTGCATCGTCGCCACGAAAGGCTGAAATCCGATGGACGGAGTCGAACTCGAAATCCTCTGGTCGAACCTGATCGGTATCGTCAACGAACGCGCCAAGGCGCTGCAGCGCATCGCCTTCAGCCCGATCGTGCGCGAAGCCGGCGACCTCGCCTGCGCGCTCTTCGACCAGCGCGGACGCATGGTGGCGCAGGCCAATACCGGCACACCCGGCCATATCAACTCGCTCGCCATCGCGGGAGCCCATCTCGTGCGCCTGTTCGAAGGGCGGTGCGAACCCGGCGACGTGCTGATCACCAACGACCCCTGGCTCTCGGCCGGGCACTTCTTCGACATCACGATCCTGACGCCCATCTTCAACGGCACCAAACTGCTCGCCTATATCGGCTCGACCATCCACCACACCGATATCGGCGGCTACGGCATCGGCGCCGGTGCCCGCGACGTGCATGAGGAAGGCCTCTGGATCCCGCCGCTCAAGCTCTACGAGCGCGGCAAGCCGAGCGAGATGCTGCACGACATCATCCGCCGCAATGTGCGCACGCCCGACGCCGTCTTCGGCGACCTGTCGGCGCAGGTCTCTTCCGGCGAGGCCGCCGCCGAGCACCTGATCACGCTGTGCGAGCGCTACGGCATCGAGGACATCGAGGCCCTGTCCGACGAGATCATCGATCGCTCCGAGGAGGCGACGCGCAACGCCATCCGCAAGCTGAAGCCCGGCACCTATCATGGCGAGGCCGTCTTCGACGTTCCCGGCGGCGAGAWCATCACCTTGAAGAGCGCCGTCACCGTCGATGCCGAGAGCGGTTCGATCATCGTCGACTTCGACGGTTCCTCACCGCAGACGACGACCGGCATCAACGTGGTGCTGAACTACACCCACGCCTATTCGACCTTCGCGATCCGCTCCTGCCTCAATCCGGACCTGCCGAACAACACCGGCTCGCTCGCGCCGATCGAAGTCCGCGCTCCCGTGGGCTCGATCATCAACTGCGCCTATCCTGCGCCGGTGAATGCGCGCCATGTGGTCGGCATGTACGTCCCGATGCCGATCCTGAAGGCGCTGCATCAGGTCATGCCGGAACGGGTCCTGGCGGAAGGATCAGGCGCGGTCTGGACCATTCAGATCCAGGGCCGGCGTCCGAGCGGCGAACCCTTCACCTCGTCGATGTTCAACTATTCCGGCGGCATGGGCGCGCGCGCCGGCAAGCCGGGGCCGAGCGCCACCTGCTATCCGACAGGGGTCGCGGCTGTGCCGATCGAGATCCTGGAAGCAGCGATGCCGATCGTCTTCGACCGCAAGGAACTGCGGCCGGGGTCCGGCGGCAAGGGCCGGATGCAGGGCGGGGACGGCCAGATCATCCAGTTTCACATGCGTACCGACCATGCTTGGCTGCTCAACGCGGTGCCGAGCCGGCTCGAACGCGGGCCTGACGGGATCGATGGCGGCCTGCCGGGGGCGCCCGGGCGCTTCCTCGTCAACGGCACATCCGTCAGCGAGGCGAAGAAGCTGACGATGAAGGCCGGCGACGTCGTGCTGCTGGAGACGCCCGGCGGCGGCGGCTACGGCAAGCCGGCGGCCTGAGAACTGCCATCGGGCGCAAGACCAGATCGTTGCACAAGACCAAGAAAAAGGCGGAGCCCCGCACCGGGGCGACCAGTCGAAGCCAAGGGAAACCGGGAGGACAGTTGATGAAGCAGACCCTATTTGCGGCCGGCATCGCCGCAAGCGTCGCGATGGTCGGCGCGGCGCCCGCCCGCGCGCAGGAGCCCTACAAGATCGGCGTCTCGGCAGGTCTGACCGGCTATGCCGCGACGGTCGATCGCGCCTGGCGCGACGGCGTTGAACTGGCGGCCGCGGCGGTGAACGCCAAGGGCGGCGTCATGGGCCGCAAGATCCAGGTTGTCGTCGAGGACAACCGATCCGAGCCGCAGGAGGCGGTGACCGTCTATCGGAAGATGCTGAGCTCGGACAAGGTCGACGTCTTCGTCAGCGGCTGCGTCTCGGCCGGCAATTTCGCGGCCGCCGGCCTGCTCTTGCGCGCCAAGGTGCCGATGATGCTGTGCTCGATCCTGCCGCAGCAGGCCGAGCACCTGCCCTGGGCCTTCACCACCCTGCCGCCGGCCGGCTTCGAGGTCGACAAGCGCCTGGAATACCTCAAGGAAAAGACGCAGATCCGAAAGATCGCGGTGCTGCATGACCCGACCCCCTACGCCAATCTCCAGAAGGGCGTGGCCGAGCGCAACGCGGCCAAGTACGGCCTCGAGGTCGTCTCTGTCGATCAGTACAAGCAGGACGACCCTGATCTCAGCGTCCAGATCAGCAAGGCGCGTTCGGCGGGCGCCGAAGCGATCCTGAAGATCGGGCTCGGCGGCACGACGCTGACCGCGGCCAAGAACATCAAGCAGCTCGGCGCCGACATGCTGCTGCTGACGAGCCTCGAGGACCTGGCCGTGTTCGGTCCGGTCTCCGAGGTGCTGGGCGACAAGTTCTTCTTCGTCGCCTCGCCGTCGCAGGTCTATGAGGCGCTGCCCGAGGGCACCCTCAAGACCGGCATCAAGGCCTTCCTCGAGCCCTGGCGCGAAAAATACAGGGATCGCGACCCGAACTGGGCCTCGCGCGGCTGGGACGGCGTCATGCTGACGGTCGCCGCGATCGAGAAGGCGAAGTCCTTCGAGGGCGAGAAGGTTCGCGCCGCCTATGAGGAGTTGACCGGCTTCCAGGGCACGACCGGCATCTACAATTTCCGGCCGGACCTGCATCAGGGCATCACCGAGAACCCCTTTGTGCTGGCCACCATCGAAGCCGGCAAGGTCAAGGTGGTGCAATGAGCCTCGCGGTCGCGACCAAGATAGAAGCGAGCGCTGCTCCGCCGATCCTGGCCGCGACCGGCCTCTCGGCGCGCTATGGCCATGTCGAGGCGCTGCACGGGGTCGATCTGCACATCGGCGAGGGCGAACTCGTCGCCGTGCTCGGCCCCAACGGGGCCGGCAAGTCGACGCTGCTGCGCGCGATCATGGGGCTCTCCGCCAATAGCGGCGAGGTCCGTTTCCGGGGCCAGGCGCTGTCGCGGCACGATGCAGTCGCGGTCGCTTCGCGCGGCATCGTGCTGGTGCCGGAGGGGCGCGGTCTCTTCGCCCCGATGTCCGTTGCCGACAATCTCGAACTCGGCGCCTATCGCTTGCGGGACAAGGCCGAATTCAACCGCCGGCGCGAGCGCGTGCTGACCCTGTTCCCGCGCCTGAAGGAACGGCTCGGACAGGCCGCAGGCTCCATGTCCGGCGGCGAGCAGCAGATGCTCGCCCTTGGCCGTGCGCTGATGGCCGGGCCGAAGCTGCTGCTGCTCGACGAGCCCTCGCTCGGCCTCGCGCCGCGCGTCACCGAGGAAATCCTGGAGACGCTCGGCCTCCTGAACCGCGAAGGCCTGGCGATCGTGCTGGTCGAGCAGAAGGCGCCGCTCGCGCTCGAACTTGCCAACCGCGTCTACCTGCTTTCGCTCGGGCGCATCGTCGCCGAACTCGATCCGCGTGACATCACCTCCCATGACGAACTCGCTCAGCATTACTTCGCCTGAACGGCGCCCGCTCAGGCTGGTGGGCCTGCTGCCCTGGCTCTTCGCCGGGCTCGTCGTCGGCTATGCCATGATCGTGGGCGGCTATGCCGCAACGGTCGTCGCCTTTGCGCTGATCTACGCGGTCTTCGTGACCGGGCTGAACCTGTTCATGGGCTTCGCCGCGCAGGTTTCCTTCGGGCAGAACGCCTTCGCCGCGATCGGCGGCTATATCTCCGCCGTGCTGACCGCCACCCATGGCTGGAGCCCCCTGCCCGCCATGGTGCTCGGCATCGTCGCGGCCGTGATTGCCGCCGCGATCGTCGGCTATCCCGCGCTCAGGCTGAAGGGCCATTACCTCGCGATGGGTACGCTGGCCATCGGCCTGATCACCTACGAGATCACCGTCGAATGGCAGTCGGTGACGCAGGGCTATATGGGCATCTCCGGCATCCCGCCCTTCGGGATCGGTCCCTATGAGATCACCTCCGACCGCGGCCAGCTCATCCTGCTCTCGCTGGTTGTCGCGGCTTGCGCCTTTGCGGCAGCGCGCATCCGCCGCTCGCGTTTCGGCCGAGCGCTCTCGGCTGTCGCCGGCAGCGAGGAGGCGGCGACGGCGCTCGGCATCGACGTCGCGCGCTACAAACTCGCGGCCTTCCTGCTCTCGGCCGGTTTTGCCGCGCTCGCGGGCTCGCTCTTCGTGCATGTCGTCGGCTTCGTCAGCCCCGAGGTCTTCGGGCTGCACATGGTCATCGTCACCTTCACCATGCTCTATGTCGGCGGCATCGGCACGGTCGCCGGACCTTTGGTCGGGGCGCTGATCGTCAGCCTGCTGCCGGAGACTTTTCGCGCCTTCAAGGACTATCAGGACCTCGCCTATGGCGCGGCGCTGATCCTGCTGCTGATCTATGCGCCGCGCGGCCTCGCCGGCCTCTTTGCCCCGCGGGGGCGCTCGTGAGCCGGCTTCGCCTGGACGGCGTGACGCGCCGCTTCGGCGGCCTCGTCGCAGTCGACGATGTCTCGTTCGAGGTCCCTGCCGAGGGCGTCACCGCCGTGATCGGCCCCAATGGCGCCGGCAAGACGACGCTGTTCAACCTGATCTCCGGCTTCCTGCCGCCGAGCGCAGGCCGGATCGTCTTCGAGGGCAAGGACATCACCGGCCGGCCGCCCGCGGAGATCGCCACTGCGGGACTGGTGCGGACCTTCCAGCTCGTCAAGCTGTTCGAGGATCTGAGCGTGCTCGATAACGTCAAGGTCGGGTGTCACCTGCAGGGCAAGGCCGGCCTGTTCTCGGCATTGCTGCGGCCGGCCTCTGCCCGCCGCGAGGAGGCAGCCGTCGAAGCCCGGGCGCGCGACCTCCTCGCCTTCGCCGGTCTCGCAGGGATGGCCGACGAACCGGCATCGGGCCTGCCCTATGGCCGCCAGCGCATGCTTGAACTGGCGCGCGCCATGGCGGCGGGGCCACGGCTCATCCTGCTCGACGAGCCGGCGGCCGGCCTGAATACCGAGGAATCAGCCGTGCTCTCGCGCACCATCCGGCGCATCGCCGACGAAGGCACCAGCGTGCTCCTGATCGAACACGACATGACGCTGGTGATGAATACCGCCGACCGCGTCGTCGTGGTGGATTTCGGCCGCAAGATCGCAGAGGGCACGCCGGCCGAGGTCCGCGCCGACCCGGCCGTGATCGCGGCCTATCTCGGCACCGGCAAGTCTTTCTCGAACAAGTCCTCCTCGGACAAGTCTTCCCTGAACAAGTCTTCCACCGACACGCCCGGCACGCAGGAGGCGGCCCATGGCTGACTTGTCCTATATCCCGCAAGTGCTCGTCAGCGGGCTCGGCATCGGCTGCGTCTACGGCCTGATCGGCATCGGCTTCTGCGTGATCTACAACGCCAGCGGCATCGTGAATTTCGCGCAAGGCGCCTTCGTGATGCTCGGCGGCATGATTACCCAGGTGCTGTTCGCCCGTAACGGCGTGCCGCTGCCGGTCGCCGCCCTGATCGCGATCGCAGCCGTCGCCGTGCTCGGCGTGGCGATCGAGCGCGTCGTCGTCAGGCCGCTCTGGAACCGCAAGGCGACGATGTTCGTGATGATCCTGGCGACGCTGGCCGCCCAGATCGTGATCGAGCGGCTGACGCTGATCGCAGTCGGCGACCAGCCCAAGGCGCTGCAAGGCATCCCGGTCGCGCGCATGCTGGCACTGGCCTTCGCGCTGAGCGCGGCGCTCGGCGCCATTGCCGGCATCCTGATCACACCGACGCAGTACACCGCCTTCAATGTCGGCGTGCCCTTCGCGATCAGCGGCTTCATCGCCGCGATCGTCGGCGGCTTCGGGCGGCCTTTCGGCGCCTTTCTCGGCGGGTTGCTGCTCGGCCTGCTGCAGGCACTCGCCATCGTCGGCTTCGGCGCGGGCCTGAAGAACGTCGCGGCGCTGTCGGTGCTGCTGCTCTTCCTGTTCATCCGGCCGTCCGGCATCCTCGGCGCGGCCAAGTAGACAAGCRACGCACCCGACCGCCCGGACGGTCGCTCTTGTTCAATCGGGAGATCCACCATGGACATTCACAAGATCGACTGGAGCCAGATTCCGTGGACGCCAGTGCGTCCAGGCGTGGACCGCAAGGCCTTCTCCGGTAGTGCCGCGACAGTGGCGTTGCACCGGCTGATGCCTGGCCATGAGCCCAGGCCGCACAGCCATCCCCATGAGCAGATCGCCTATATCGTGAGTGGGACGCTGCGCTTCTTCATCGGCGGCGAAGAGCATCTCGTCGGCCCCGGCGGGCTCGTCGTGATCCCGTCCAATGTCGAGCATTGGGGCGAGGTCGTCGGCGACGAGCCCGTGCTCAATCTTGACGTCTTCACACCGCGCCGCCCGGAATACGCCTGAAACCAAGGGGTTCCAGGCCCAAGGGGGGCGCATTCGAGGGAAAAGTCACAGCCCACGAGGGAGCCGAGGGGCTGGTCGATCGCGCGTCCGGCCGCATCCCGTCGGGTCGCGCCAGTGCCGGACGTCGGCCTCTTGGCCGAATACGGACCTAGGCAGGACGGTGCGGCGGGGCCCGATGTCGCCCATTGCGGGCAATCACGACGGGCTTATCGTCATGGCCTTGGTGGCACTCATGATGATCAGCTGGCGGTAGACTATGGCTCGCATCCCTCCGCAACATTTGACAACGGATCGCCTGGTTCTGCGCCCAACGAGCCTCGCGGATGCTGATCGCGCCTTTGAAATACAGTCGGACTGGGAGGTGACGCGCATGCTGCGAATGGCGTCGTTTCCGCCCGATCGAGCAGACATCGCGCAATGGTTCGCCGACCATCCGCGCGAATGGGCAGCGGGAGAAGCCTATCGTTTTGCGGTCGAGCTCCAGGGCAGAGCCATCGGGGTCATCGACGTCGATGAGATCTCTCAAGGCGAGGGGGAACTCGGCTATTGGTTCGAGCAGGCCAGCTGGGGCTGCGGCTATGCATCGGAAGCGGCACGAGCGGTCCTGAACTTCGCGTTTCGAACAGTCGGCCTGTCGCAGCTTCTCTCCGGACATGCCGTCGACAACGCAGCTTCGGGGCAGGTGCTTCTCAAACTCGGCTTTCGCCCACTGGACACCGTTCAGCGAAGCTCCCGCTCGAGAGGCGAGACAATCCTGCAGCGCCGCTACGTCCTGCCCGCCTCCGTAACGCTGGAGTGAGCGAGGGGCGGCCGCCCCGGGACAGCCGCGTTTCCGTGCGGTGGTCGGCGATCGCGGCACCGCCGGCATTCATTAGCACCGCTTATCTGTCCTAGTGAATCATTGAGCCTAATCGAATATCGGCCAGATCGTTAGGTTCCCCGCGAAGCTGACGCAGCAACCGAGGGGCGCATGCCGACGATCAAGACGCTATTCCTGCTTCCATCCATCCTGATCGCGACCGGTCTGCTCAGTCTGACGCCTGCGCTTTCACAATCTGCCGGGAAGCCAGAGCCTTTGGTCATTCAGGACCAGGGCAGTTTCGCGGTCGGCGGCGTGATCGCCAGCGCCCCGGGCACATTCGATGCGATGAAACCCCTGCAGCCGGCCGGGCAGACCTTCCATGGCGATCATCTCTACGCCTTCTACCAGCTGCCGGTCGCCCCGCGGAAACTCCCCATCGTGATGTGGCACGGGGCCGGGCAATTCTCGAAGACCTGGGAGACGACACCAGACGGGCGCGAAGGCTTCCAGAACATTTTCCTGCGCCGCCGTTTCGCGACCTATCTCATCGACCAGCCGCGGCGCGGCAATGCCGGCCGCAGCACGGTCGAGGCGACTATCAAGCCGACTCCCGACGAGCAGTTCTGGTTCGGCCAGTTCCGCGTCGGCATCTGGCCGACCTATTTCGACGGCGTCCAGTTCGACCGCAAGCCGGAGACGCTGAACCAGTATTTCCGTGCCATGACCCCGAACACCGGCCCGTTCGATGCAAACCTGATTTCCGATGGCGTGTCGGCGCTGTTCGCCAGGATCGGTCCCGGCATCCTGATGACGCATTCGCAGAGCGGCGGGCCAGGCTGGCTGACCGCGATCAAGAGCAAAAACGTCAAGGCGATCGTCGCCTTCGAGCCCGGCAGCGGCTTCGTCTTCCCGCAGGGCGAGCTGCCGAAGCCTGTGCCGACCGCGTTCGACACGCTTGAAGGCACGCCGGTGCCGATGTCGGACTTCATGGCACTGACCAAGCTGCCGATCATCATCTTCTACGGCGACAATATCCCGTCGAAGGCGTCCGATGTTCCGACCCAGGACGCCTGGCGTGGCCGGCTGGAGATGGCTCGGATCTGGCGCGACACCGTCAACAAGCGTGGCGGCCAAGTCACTTTGGTCCACCTGCCGGAGATCGGCATACGGGGCAACACGCATTTCCCGTTCTCGGACCTGAACAACATCGAGATTGCGGACCAGGTCTCGCGCTTCCTGGCGGACAAGCAGCWGGACTGATCACTCCCAGCACTCTCGCCGGCACGACGACGGCGCATGCCTGTCGCGGCCACTCATTCGGACAAGGAAAGCCCCACCATGAGCCCCCTCGCGCGTGCCCTGCTCGCCGCCACATGCCTGTTCGCTGCTGGCCACGCAACGACCTCCTACGCCCAACCCCAGGCGCCAGCCCCGGCCCAGCCGGCGACGCCAAAGCCGCCTTCCCGGGCGCAGCAGCTGATGGGCGATATCGCGCCAAAGCTGGCCGAGCTCACCGACACTGTCCTGTTCGGCGACATCTGGGAGCGGCCAGGCCTCTCCAGGCGCGACCGCAGCCTGGTCACCGTCAGCGCTCTCATTGCCATGAACCGCCCTGATCAGTTGCGGTCCCATCTCGCCCTGGCGCGGCAGAACGGCGTGAAGGAGGAAGAGCTCGTCGAGGCGATCACGCAGCTCGCCTTCTACACGGGCTGGCCGAACGCCGTTTCGGCGGTCGCGGTTGCGCGCGACGTGTTCAAGCCGAAATGAGGCCCGGGATGGTCGTTCCAGAGCTTGCACCACCTGGTCCCGATGGAGCGAACGGTCGGCGCAGCCCCTCTGCAACGCAGGGCGTGGCCATTCCGCGACCTCCCCGGCCCTCGACGGCACGGCCGCGGCCAGAAGCAATCATGTCTCCAATGAGCAATCCAAGGACAACCCATTCATGAAGGTGCCTACGCTTCAGATCGCCCTGGCAAGCCTGTCCATGGCCGCCGTCCTCACGGTGGGCTGGCGGGTCCATGCGGAGGCCACGAGGGTGACGTTTCCCGAACTCGACACGCTGGTCCACTACACCACCGTCCGGCGCGGCAACGTCACCGAACATATCATGACGACGCCCGCGGCGATCGAGGCCGTGAAGAACCGCCAGCCAGTGCCGGCCGGAACCCATTTCGTGCTGGTCGACCATCGCGACGGCAAGCTGTTCCGCTACTTCGTGATGGAGAAGGGCCAGAACTGGGGCGCGGATTACGACGACGACCGCCGCACCGGCGACTGGCAGTTCCAGTGGTTCTGGCCGGATCGGACGATCAACACGAGCGAGAACACCGCCCGCTGCCAGTCCTGCCACCAGAGCCAGTCGGGCAGCGAATTCCTCTTCACCGGCTATCGCATCCCCCGTTTCGACGGCAAGCCGGTCGAATAGGTCCAGGGGAGCACGAAGGTGAGTTCTCTCTTCATATCCCGGCTATGGCTCGACGCTCTGGCGGCCGGCCTGCTGCTGCTCGGGTTTGCCTATTGGTGGCTTGGCAACCCCATCCATGAGATCGCGGGAACGGCGCTGTTCCTGCTCCTGATCGCCCATAACGTCTTCAACCGGCGCTGGTATGGCGCCGTCGCACGGACCCGGCACGGGCCGCGCAGCCTGTTCAACATCAGCGTCACCGTCGCGCTCCTGATCGCCATGCTGGCGCTGGTCGCGACCAGCGTGCTGATCTCGCATGCCCTTGCCGCCTATCTGCCGGCCTGGGGCGGCTTCACCATTCGGCAGATCCACACCCTTGCCGCCTACTGGGTCCTGGTGATCGTCGCGATCCATCTCGGGCTGCGCTGGCCGATGCTGATGGGCGTGGCCCGCAACCTGTTCGGCATCAGAACGCCCAGCAGGCTGCGAACGCTCCTGCTGCGGGCAGCAGCAGTGACGATCGCCGTCCACGGCGCCTGGAGTTGCATCGTCCTCGGGCTCGGAACCAGGCTTTCCATGCAGACGACACTGGATTGGTGGAATTTCGAGGAAGCGGTGGCGGGCTTCTTCATCCATTGCGCGGCTGCCGCCGGGCTGTTCATGGTCGCAACCTATTACGGCCTGAAGCTCGTCCAGCCCGGCTGGCCCATCGGCAGCAATCGCCAACGGGAATTGCCAGGCGCGGAGCCCGGTCAGGCCAGCCAGGCATGACGTAGCGCGACCGCCATCGGCTTCACCGGCGAGATCATTCCCGGTAGCGCAGGACGTCGATCAGGACGGCCAGGGCCGGCGAGACATGCCGGCGGCTCGGATAGTACAGGTGATAGCCAGGGAATGGCGGGCACCAATCCTCCAGCACGCGCACAAGGCGCCCGTCCCGGATATGCGGGATGGCCTGATCCTCTGGCAGATAGGCGAGCCCCAACCCGTCCAAGGCGGAGTTCAGCCGCATGGCGAGGCTGTTGAACACAAGCTGCCCCTCGCCGCGGACCTTGATCTCGCGGCCGTCCTTTTCCAGCCCCCAGGCAAAGAGGCCGCCATAGGTCGGCAGGCGCGACGCGATGCAGTTATGAGCGGTCAGGTCCTGAGGAGTCTCGGGAATGCCGTAGCGGGCGAAATAGTCCGGCGAGCCAATCACGGCCATGCGCATCTCCGGGCCGATGCGAACCGCGATCATGTCCTTCGCCAGTTGCTCGCCAAGGCGCACGCCGGCGTCGTAGCCAGCCGCGACGATATCGACGAGGCCATAATCGACGATGATCTCGACCGTGATGTCGGGATGATCCGGCAGGAATTTGCGCAGGGCCGGCTGCAACATGGCGACCGCCGCGTGCTCTCCGGCCGTGATGCGTACCGTTCCCGCGGGTTTACCTCGCAACTCGCCGAGCGCCGCGATCTCCGCCTCGATCTCCTCGAAGCGCGGACCGACCGTCTCCAGAAGTCTCTTGCCCGCTTCCGTGGGCGCGACGCTGCGCGTCGTACGGGTCAGCAGGCGCAGCTTCAGTCGTTCCTCGAGTGCCTTGATCGTCTGGCTCAGGGCCGATTGCGAGACGCCCAGCTTGGCCCCGGCCTTGGTGAAGCTGCGCTCCCGCGCCACCATGGCGAAGGCAGCGAGATCGTTGAAGTTCGGCTGCGCCATTGATTAGGGGACCTTATGAGCTCTTGCGGATTATAACTCCTAATCACCGCGGGCCACGCTCGCTACATACGCGCCATCAACATCGTGAGCAGAGTGTGAGGTGGACCATGCAGAAACGGACACTCGGCAAGAGCGGCCTGAACGTGTCGGCGCTCGGTCTCGGCTGCATGGGCCTGAGTTATGGTTATGGCCAAGCCGTCGAGGGGAAAGCCGGCGTCGAGCTGATCCGCCGGGCCTTCGACCGAGGGGTGACCTTGTTCGACACCGCCGAGTCCTATGGGCCGTTCGTCAATGAGGAGCTCCTGGGTCAGGCGCTCGCGCCGATCCGCGAGCACGTCGTCATTGCGACCAAGTTCGGGTTCGACATCGACCAGAATTCCGGAGAACGGCGCCCAGGGCTGAACAGCCGGCCCGAGCATATCAGGCGCGTCGCCGAGGCGTCCCTGAAGCGACTTCGCACCGATGTCATCGATATATTCTACCAGCACCGTGTCGATCCCGAGGTTCCCATCGAGGAGGTGGCCGGCGCAGTCCGGGCCCTGGTCGCGGAAGGCAAGGTCCGCCATTTCGGGCTGTCCGAAGCCGGCGCGGCGACGATCCGCAGGGCGCATGCGGTTCATCCCGTCGCTGCCGTCCAGAGCGAATACTCGCTGTTCTATCGCGACGCGGAAGCGGAGATCTTGCCTGTGCTCGAAGAGCTCGGCATCGGTTTCGTGCCGTTCAGCCCGCTCGGCGCCGGTTTCCTGACCGGCAAGATCGACGGCAACACGACCTTCGAACCGACGGATTTCCGCAATGCAGTGCCACGCTTCTCGGTGGAAGCCCGCAAGGCCAATGCAGCCTTGGTCACGCTCATTGAGGACGTCGCCGAGGACAAGGGCGCGACGCCCGCGCAAATCGCGCTGGCCTGGCTCCTGGCGCAGAAACCGTGGATCGTTCCCATCCCCGGCACGACGAAACCTCATCGCCTCGAGGAGAACATCGCAGCGACCGCGGTGCAGTTGACCGCGGCCGATCTCCACGAGATCGATCAGGCCCTGTCGACGATGACCTTGACCGGGGAGCGTTTGCCCGCAGCCGCATTGAAGTTGACAGGACTCTAGCCCCGTCAGGCCCCGCCTCAGATCTGCGGCGTCGCGTAGAGCACTTTGCCGTTCACCTTGATCTCGACATCCTGGAGATACTGGCGGATGCCCTCCTCGTCGATCTCCAGCCCCAGCCCGACCGCGTCCGGGACGCTGATGTCGCCATTCCCGTCCCTTTCCAGGTGGTTGCGGGTGAAGGCGAGCGCGACGGGCTTTGGCATGGCCGGATACTCGCAGATGACGTGGTCCTTCAGGCCGGCATAGGGCTGGATCGAGGCCGAGAGCGCCAGATGCGAGGTGAAGCTGTGATTGACGAAGGTCACGCCCCTGGCAACGGCGTAGTCGGCCACCTCCTTGGACGGGCCGACGCCGCCGATCCGGCCGCAATCGATCTGGATATAGCCGACGCCGCCATGATCGATCAGCTGCTTCGCCATATGGACGTTATGGGCACCCTCCCCGCCCGCCAGGCGCACGGTCGAACTGCGCTTGGCCAGGGCCGCATAGGCGTCGACGGCGCTCGCCTGGAACGGCTCCTCGAACCAGAGCGCGCCTGCCTTCTCCAGCGCGGGCAGTCTTGCGGCGGCGCGCTCGACATCCTCGATGAAGATCTGGCCGGTATCGACCAGCAGGATGCCGTCTGCGCCAAGCCCTTCGCGCGCGGCGACGAAATGCTCGGCATCCGCGGCGACGCTGCCCCGCCCGATCGGCCCCCAGCCGAACTTGGCGGCCCGGAAGTTGCGCGCTCTCGCATCGCGGGCGCGCGCCAGCGTCTCCTGCGGCGTGTCGCCGAACAGCACCGAGGCATAGGGCGTCTTGGGGTGGCTGCGCTCATAGCCGAGCAGGCGCCAAACGGGCTCTCCGCGCAGCTTGCCGAGCACATCCCACAACGCCATTTCGACGCCCGACAAGGTGTGCGGCGCCTGCAGCAGGTCCATCGAGTTATAGGCGACGTCAGCCGAGATCTGCGCGATATCGGCCGGGCTTTCGAGCGGCTTGCCGAGAACGGAATCGGCGACGGGGCGGCAGACCCCATGCGACATCGGGCAGATGAAGGCTGCGATCGAGGGCAACGGGGCTGCCTCGCACTCGCCCCAGCCGATCTGGCCGCCGGCGGCTACCCGCACCAGCAGGGCATCCTGGCTGCCATCGGCCTCGTCCGTCACCACGGGCATGGACAGGTAGAAGAAATCGACTGCATCGATCGTCGGCACGGGCTTGTCCTTCACAGCGTGTAGATGACGGGGTTCGGCGCGAAGGCCGCATCGGCCTCGAGCGGATACATCGGCCGGGCGCAGATGCTGTGCCCGAGGCTTTTCAGATTGGCCGAGGTCGCACCGGGCGCATCGATGTTGAAATTATGCTCGCACCATTGCTCGAACATGTGGTGCTCGGTATGGGGCGACTTGACCACGACGAGGTCGAAATCCTGCGGGTTCAGGCCGTTGGCGTAATACATCGCCCGGTCGAACAGGCTAACCGAATGGCTCATGACCACGATCGTGAACGGGCCCAAGGTCAGCACCGCCGTCGGGCCTGCCGCAAGCGGCGCCTTCATCRTTTCCAGCAGCGCTTCGCCATCCGAGAGCAGCTTGACCTTGGCCTCGACCTGCATCGGCGTGAAGCGGGCGGGGTCGATGGCGCCACCCAGCGCAACGCTGATCGTCGCGCCGACGCCGGCCTTGTGCGCGGCTGCGGCCGCCCCGGCATCGACCAATGGCGCCAGGACCCTGCCGCCGTAGCCGGCCGCGTACAAAGCCGCGATGATGGCGTTGCTGTCCCCCGACGCGCCCGAGGAGGTGGCGTCGGCCGCATCGGTGAAGATCAGCGGCCCTGCCATCGTCTGGGATTGGGCGATGGCGCGCTCGAGCCCGATCAGCTTGCCCTGCATCCGGAAGCGTTGCGGCCAGAATTCCTCGGCGAGGCGAAGCGCCTCGCGTTCAGCCGTGGCCGCGTCACCGTCGGTCAGGATCAGGACCTGCGAGCACAGTTCCGGYACATCGGTGAAGGGATTGCCGATCATGATGCCGGCGGCCAGCGCCCTGCCCTCCTCCTCGAGACGCCGGCAGTCGCGCAGGAGATCGCCATAGCAGCCGGTCTTGGTGATGAGCTCGTCGCCGCGGACCAGCGTCGGCATGACGACGCGTGCGGCGACAGGGCGAAGCCCGCCCTCCATCAGGCGCAGCAGCAGCGCGGCGGCGCGGCGCCCGGTATCGGCGAAATCGACATGCGGATAGGTCCAGTAGATCGCGAAGCCGTTGACCTGCCGCAGCATGCGATCGGTCAGGATGCCATGCAGGTCGAGCGAGATGACAATCGGCATGTCCGGCCCGACGCGCTTGCGCAGCGCCTCGAGCAGGTAGCCCTCCGGGTCGAGTTCGCCCTCGGCTGCCATCGCGCCGTGCAAGCAGATATAAATGCCGTCGATGCCGTCGAGACGCGCGAAGACGGCGTCGAGGAACTCCTGCGACAGGCGCTTCCAGCCTTCGGCGGAAAGCAGGCCGGCGCTGCCAGCGCGGGCGCCGATGGTCGGCACCACGGTGATGTCACCGCGCGCCTCGAACACGGCCAGCGCGCCACCGATCTCCTGGTTGGTGCCGCGCTGCTCATAGAGCGCGTCCCCCCGCCTGATGTGGAAATTGCCGTAGCCCGACGGCAGCGGATTGAACGACGAGATCTCCTGCTTGCATTCGGCGATGAGGATGCGTTTCACGTCTGGTCTCCGGTTTATCGCTCGGGCGCGGCTCTCCGCGCCGGCCTTCGGGATGGCGGTGGCTACATGGTCGAACGCGGATCGAGGGCGTCGCGCAGACCGTCGCCGAGCAGGTTGAGGCCGAGCACGGACAGGACGATCGCAAGCCCCGGGAAGATCGTGATCCACGGCGCCTCGCGCATGAAATCGCGGCCCTGGGCGATGATCGCGCCGAAGGAGGGTGCCGGCGGTGGCGGTCCGGCGCCGACAAAGGAGAGYGCGGCTTCGGCCAGGATGGCGACGGCGAAGACATAGGTCAGCCGGACGATCAGCGGCCCCATGGCGTTGACCAGCACATGCCGGAACAGGATCGACAATTCGCCCGCGCCGAGCGAGCGGGCGGCCTCGACATAGTCGAGTTCGCGCGCGACCAGCACCGAAGCGCGGACGATACGGGCCGTGTGAGGCATGGTGGCGATCGACAGGGCGATCACGACATTGGTCAGCGAGGCGCCGAGCACCGCGCTGACCACCATGGCGAGCACGATGGAGGGGAACGCCATCAGCGCATCCATCAGCCGCATGATCGGGTTGTCGAAGCGCGGGAAGAACCCTGCGACCGCGCCGATCACGGTTCCGAAGAGGCCGGTGAGAAGGACCGTCGCCGCCCCGATGCTGAGCGAGATCCGGGCCCCGACCATGACGCGGGAGAGGATGTCGCGGCCGAAATGGTCGGTGCCGAACCAGTGCGTCGCGTTGGGCGGCGTCAGGCGCATGCGGGCATTGCTGCGCAGCGGATCGAAGGGCGCGAGCAGATCGGCCAGCAGCGCGACCAGGACGATGGCGAGCACGATCGCGGCCCCGATCTGGAAGGAGCGGCTGCGGGCGAGCCGGCGAAGGCTTGCCTGCCGCGGGCTCAGGGCCGGTTTATGAAAGGCGATCGTCATGGTCAGGACAGCCTCACCCGCGGGTCGACGACTGCGTAGAGGAGATCGACGATCAGATTGATCAGGAGATAGACCACCGCCAGGAAAAGCAGGCCGCCCTGGAGCACGGGAAAGTCGCGGGAGGCGATGGCGCCGACGATCAGCCGGCCGATGCCCGGAATCGAGAAGACCTGCTCGATGATGACGGTGCCGCCGAGCAGCGCGCCGGCGACGATGCCGATCACGGTCAGGATCGGGATCATGGCGTTGGGCAGGCCGTGGCGCACCACGATGTAGAAGCGCGACAGGCCCTTGGCATTGGCCGTGCGGACGAAATCCTGGTTCAGCGTTTCCAGCATCGAGGCGCGCGCCATGCGGGCGATGAAGCCGACCTGCACGAGCCCGAGCGTGAAGGCGGGAAGGATGACCGTCTTGAGCCAGCCGAGCGGGTCGGTGCCGAAAGCGGTAAAACCGCCGCTCGGCAGCCAGCCGAGCGAGACGGCGAAGACCAGAACCATCACCAGCCCCAGCCAGAAATCGGGGACGGAGAGGCCGAGCAGCGCCGTCGTCATGAAAAGCTGGTCCGGCCAGCGATTATGGAAGACGGCGGCAGCCACTCCGGCGGGCACGCCGAGCGCAATCGCGATGGCGAGTGCAAAACTGGCGAGCGAGAGCGTCACGGGCAGCCGCTCCAGCAAGGCGCCGGCGACGGAGCGGTTCAGCAGCACGGATTGCCCGAGATCGCCGCTGAGGACGCGCCCATACCATTCCGCCATCTGCAGCGGCAGCGCCTTGTCCAGTCCGAGCGCGGTGCGCAGCGCCGCGACCTGCTCGGGCGTGGCCGAGGCGTCGAGGAAGGCGGCCGCCGTATCGCCCGGAACCAGCCAGATCAGGGCGAAGGACATCAGCGAGACCAGTGCGAGCACCAGGATCGCGCTGGCGATCCGCCGGATCATAAAGCTTGCCATCAGTTGTTCCGCTTCGAGAAGGCGCAGCCGCGCAGCCCGCCAGCGGCGGGCCGGCATATAGCGGGCCGATCTGCGGGCGCGCTGTCTGACGCGCCCGCAGGCTGGCGTCAGCGCTCGAGCCAGACACCCCACATGCGCGGGATGCGGTAGGGCTTGAAGTTCTTCAGCTTGGCAGTGCTGATCTGGAAGACGCCGTAATTGCCGGCCTTCATGGCGACCGCGTTGTCGTACATATGGGTCTGGAAGCGGTCGAACAGCGCCTTGCGCTTCGCCTCGTCCATCTCGCTGCCGAGCGACGCCGCCAGCTCGTCGATGACGGGGTCCTTGGCCTGCTGCGAGAGACCGTTGACCCAGGGCGCCATGACGGAGGCCGGCCCTTCGAAGGGCTCGA
Source organism: Allobosea sp. P1_A7 (assembly GCF_056406775.1). Lineage (NCBI taxonomy): Bacteria > Pseudomonadati > Pseudomonadota > Alphaproteobacteria > Hyphomicrobiales > Alloboseaceae > Allobosea > Allobosea sp. P1_A7. The sequence goes on along the minus strand of NZ_JBFTZN010000021.1, from coordinate 7,954 downwards.
TGCCGAAGCCGTGGGTCCAGAAGGTCCAGCCCTGCGGGGTGAAGCCGATCTTCGAGACCGTCGGCCAGTCGGCGATCGAGATATCGACATTGATGCCGATCTCCTTCAGCCGTTCCTGCAGCACGGTTGCGGTGTCGACATTGGCCCGCAGGTTGTCGACGATGAAGGTGGTCTTGCCGCCCTTGTAGGAGGATTTTGCCAGGAGCGCCTTGGCCTCAGCCAGATCGGCCTTGTTGTACTTGGCGCTGCCGGCCGTGCTGTAGAACGGCGCGCCGGGATAGAGCCAGCTCGGGTCGATCTGGTTGATGTCGGAATAGGCGATGCTCATGATGTCGTCCATGTTCAACGCGGCCTGGACGGCGAGCCGGAAATTCTTGTCGTTGCCCGGCGCCTCGGCATGGTTGAACTTGATCACCTGCAGGCCGAAGGGCACCACCTTGTGGATCGCGAAGCGCGGATCGCTGCCGAGGCGCTTGGCGGTCGGCCCATCCGCGGTTTCGTTGAACTGGATCTGACCGGATTCGAGCGCTGCGGTGCGAGCGCCGCCCTCCGGCATGAAGCGGAAGGTCACGGTGTCGAGGAAGGCTTCCTTCTTGCCGGCAAAACCATCGCGGCCCGTACCGTTGGGATTGGGCACATAGCCGTCGAAGCGCGCGAGCTTCACATGGCTGTCGGGCTTGTACTCCACGAATTTATAGGGGCCGGTGCCGATGATCTCGATCTTGCCGGCCTCTTTCGCGGCTTCGCTCGCCGGATAGATCGCCAGCGGCGCCCGCGGCGAGGACAGGTTGTCGAGGAATGTCGCCTGCACCTGCTTCAGCGTGATGGTGACTTCATGCGGGCCGGTCGCCTTGATGCTGTCGATGGCCGAAACCAGGGCCAGCGAGGCGCCGATCTTGCGGTAGCGTTCGAGCGAGGCGACGACGTCATTGGCGTCGAGCTCCTTGCCGTTATGGAACTTCACGCCCTTGCGGATCGGGAAGACATAGGTCTTGCCGTCGGGCGAGATGGTGACGCCCTCGGCCAGCTCCGGCACCGGCTTGGCGTTCTCGTCGCGGGCATAGAGCGTCTCGAAGATATGCAGGGTGACATTGCGCGAGGCCTGCGCCGAGGTGATCTGCGCATCGAGCGAAGGCGGCGCCTGGCTGATGCCGATGACGACGTCCCCGCCCTTCTGCTGGGCGGAGGCTCCGGCCTGCATCGACAGGAGCATGGTTGCTGCAAGCGCGTGGCCGAGAATGCTGTGCTTTTTCATGCCTGATCTCCCCTTTTTGATTATTCAGGACGTCACTGGGCAGCGCGGGTCTCGTCGTAATCCTCCATCACCACGGCCACGGCGTCGCCACGCTGGACGCGGCCCGGACCGGCCGACATCCACAGGACGCCGTCGAGCTGGTAGCGAATTTCGATCGGTGGCCGGTCGACATCCTCGACGAAATGCAGCAGCCCGGCGAGTTCGCCGGCCCGGCAGATGTCACCGACGACATTCTTCGGCTCGAACAGCCCGCCCGATGGCGCAAAGCTGTACCCGGCGGCGTTGCGGACCATCATGTGGCGGGTGCCTTGCGCCCCATCGCGCTGGCGCGTATCGGGGCTGCCCTCCATCAGCTTGAAATGCTTGAGAATGTTGAGCAGCGCACGGTCGGCGATGCGCACGCCCTCGACATTGACGCGCGCCCAGCCGCCGAGCTCGGTGCCGAGCGAGAGGATGCCCCGGCGCTCGACCGAGAATGTCAGCGTCGCGCCCTCGTCGACGCCCCAGAACACGACATTATAGGGCGCACCGAAGGCCGCGGCCGCCGCCATGGTGCGCTCCCGGAGCCCGGCATCGGCGACGTAATGCATGTTCGTCGACAGAGCTGAATCGCCGGAATGGCCGGCCGTGTGAAGGTCGACGGAGATATCGACATGCGGCAGCAGCACCGCATCGACGAAATGCGCCAGCATCTCCGAGAAGGTCCCGCGCGGATTGCCGGGGAAGCAGCGGTTCATGTCGCGGTTATCGACCGGCGACAGCCGCGTGTCGTTCATCACGGCCGGGATGTTCAGCGCCGGTATCATGATGACGCGCCCCTGGATCGCGCCAGCATCCAGGCTGCGCGCGAGCCGGGAGATGGCGATCGGACCCTCATACTCGTCGCCATGGACGCCGCCTGTAAACAGCACGGTCGGCCCAGTGCCGTTGCGCACGGAGATGATCGGGATCTCGACCGTGCCCCAGCCGGAGGTGTTTCGCGAGAGCGGCGCCTTCAGGTAGCCGGCCTGGCGGCCTGGCGCATCCAGATCGATTTCGCAGCGAATGCGGCTCTCGGCAACGGTGACCATCCCTACCCCCTCCTTGCTCTTGTGATCGTATGATCGTATACGATTCTACGATTAGTCAAGTGAGGCCGCCGCAGGGCGAGGCAAGTGCAGCAGACGAAGATGCAGCAGACAAAAACCAATGCGAGGGCGGAGGCGCCAAGGCCGGTATCGCGCGGCACGGGCTGGCTGCCGCTGCAGCCGCAGACCCTGGTCGACCAGGCGATCGAGGCCATCATCGCCGGCGCGGCCGCCGGCCTGATCCTGCCCGGGGACCGGATCGTCGAGGCCGAACTCGCCCGCAAGCTCGGCGTCAGCCGCGTGCCGGTGCGCGAGGCGCTGCGGCTGCTGGAGAGCCAGGGCGTCGTCGTCAACGAGCCCTACAAGGGCATCCGGCTGCGCCCGGTGACGAATGGAAGGGTTGCCGACCTCATCGAAACCCGCATCGCGCTCGAAGCCAGCGCGATGGGGCGGGCGACCGCGGCCGGGCGCAATCGCGGCCACCATCTCGACCCGCTGCGCAAGGCGGTTGCGGAAATGGAGCYGATGGCGGCCCGCCACGATGCCTATGGCGTCGCCGCGGCCGACACGCTGTTCCACCGCGCGCTCTGCGAACTCGGCGGCAACAGCGTGACGCTCGATCTCTGGGAGACGCTGTCGCGGCAATTCACCATCATTTTCGGCCTGGCGACCTTCGGCAAACCGATGCTCGGTGTCGTCGAGGAGCACCAGGATCTGCTCGTGGTGTTCGAGGCCGGCGACATCGCGGCGATCCGCGCCGCGCTGGACGAGCACATCACCGTGATGAACCAGGCCATGGATTACGAAGCCATCATTGCCCGCCGCCGCGCAGAAAGGGACGAAGCGTGACTGTTTCCCAGACGAGCCTAGCCATGACGACCCAGCGCCCTGCCAGCCTGCCCCCCTTCAAGATCACCCGGATCGAGGCCGCCCCGCTCTTCGGTGAGAGCCCCAAGGGCGGCTGGTCGGCGGAGATCCGGCCCGACGACTCGATCCATGCCCTGATCGCGGTCCATACCGACCAGGGGCTGATCGGCTATGGCAGCTCGTTCACGGATGGGCGGCTGGTGCAGGCCGGGCTCAAGGTGCTCGAGCCGCTGTACCTCGGCGAGGACGCGCTCTCCCCCGATCATCTCAGCGAACGGCYGCACCAGAACACGTTCTGGATGGGACGCGGCGGTACGCTCACCCATACGATCAGCGGCATCGACATCGCGCTCTGGGACATTCTCGGCCAGGCGACCGGGCTCAGCGTCGGGCGGCTGCTCGGCGGCAGCTATCGCCGCCGCGTGCAACCCTATTGCTCGCTGCTGATGGAAGAGCCGGCGGCGATGCGCGAGGTGATCGCGACCTATCGCGACAAGGGCTTCACCGCCTTCAAGATCGGCTGGGGTCCGTTCGGCCGGGCGCTGGACACCAGGCTCGACGAAGCGATCGTGCGAGCGGCGCGGGAGGCGGCCGGCGACAAGGCAAAACTCTTCGTCGATGCCGGCGCGAGCGATGCGCTCTGGCCGCATGGCTTCAAATGGGCCAAGCGCACCGCGGAAATGCTGGCGGATTTCGATGTCGGCTGGTTCGAGGAGCCGGTGCGGCCCGACGCGATCGAGGAGTATCGCGAGCTGCGGCTATGTTCGCCGGTGCCGATCGCCGGCTGCGAGGTGCTGACGCGGCGCCAGGCCTTCCTGCCCTGGCTGGCGCGCGGCGCCGTCGATATCGTCCAGCCCGACGTCACCAAGGTCGGGGGCTTGTCGGAGCAGCGCCGCATCGCCTGGATGGCCGACGATTTCGGCGTGAAATATATCGGCCATGGCTGGAACACGGCGCTCGGCCTCGCAGCCGACCTGCAGATGGCCGCCGCGTTCCCGAGCGCGGATCTGGTCGAGTTCATTGGCGGCAGCCCCTATGTCGACGGCATCCTCGCCGAGCCCTTCGTGCTCGACGGCGAGGGCTGGCTGACGATCCCCGACCGGCCGGGCCTCGGCGTCAGCATCGACCAGGACAAGCTCGCCCGCTACACGCCGAACCCCGGACTGCTCTTCGCCTGAGCCAGACTTTGGGGCCGCGCGGGCAAGGCACCGACATGCGAAGCCCCGCCGGATCGTGCGAAACGGCGGGGCCGATGCAAGCGCGACACAAGAGCTGGGGGGCTGAAGATGTGCCGCGCTGGGAGAAACATACACTCAGCAAGCTGACATTTAGCTGACAGCCCCCTGTCCTGTTCGCCCAGCTCCGGCTGTGCCAAAAGCGCGACCGTCCAGACCCGGCGTGCAATGCAAAGCCTCCGTACGACGCTTGATCCGGAGGGATCACGGAGCTAGATAACGCCCGTTATCAGTTCCCACAGGATGTCTGCAGCCATGGATTTCACCCCGACCGCAAAGCCAGTCCGCCTTGCCCCCGGGGAGATCCGTATTCATGCCTGCCTCCATCATCCTGTCCCATCTGACGCTGTCGGCACCTGACGGCCGCTCTCTCCTCTCTGACCTCGACCTGAGTTTCGGGCCGGAACGCGTCGGCCTCGTCGGCTGTAACGGCATCGGAAAGACCTCGCTTCTCCGGTTGATCTCTGGCGAACTCTCCCCCCAGTCGGGGCGCGTTTTTGTGAGCGGAACGCTCGGCGTCCTGCGCCAGGCCGTCCAGATCAATCCCGACGAAACGATCGCGGGGCTGTTTGGAGCGACTGAGGCGCTGGCGCTCCTGCACCGTGCCGCGGCCGGCGAAGCCACCATCGACGAACTCGGGAAAGCCGACTGGACGCTTGAGGCGCGCCTGTCGGCCGCCCTCGCCCAGGTTGGGCTTGAAGTGCAACCGCAGGCGCGACTGACTGCCCTCTCCGGCGGGCAGCGCACGCGGGCCAGCCTCGCTGCGCTTATCTTCGCGGAACCCGATTTCCTCCTGCTGGACGAACCCACGAACAATCTCGACCGGGAAGGCCGGAGCGCCGTGATCGATCTCCTCGCCAACTGGCGCTCTGGTGCCATCGTCGTGAGCCATGATCGCGAACTGCTCGAGACCATGGATGCCATCGTCGAGCTGACCTCTCTCGGCGCGACGCGCTATGGCGGCAATTGGAGCGCCTATCGCGAGCGCAAGGCGCTCGAGCTCGCCGCCGCGCAGCACGATCTCGCGGACGCCGACAAACATCTCGCCGAATTGGCCCGCGAGGCCCAGGCGGCAACCGAACGCAAGGCCCGCAAGGACGGGGCCGGCCGCAGGACAGGTGCGAAGGGCGGCATGCCACGGATCGCCCTGGGCCTGCTGAAGGATCGCAGCGAAGACAGCGGAGGCGGCAATGCCCGCCTCACCGAGGACAGACGCTCGCAGGCCTTGGCGGCCGCGACTGCCGCACGCGAGCGCATCGAGATTCTGCWGCCGCTCTCTGTAACCCTGCCCTCGACAGGGCTGCCGGCGAACAGAACCGTGCTGACGATCGATCGCGTCAGCGCAGGCCATGAGCGGGAGCGGCCGATTCTCCGCGACCTCTCCCTGACGGTGACCGGCCCGGAGCGCCTGGCCGTCACCGGCCCCAATGGCTCGGGAAAGACGACCTTGCTTGCGTTGATCGCCGGACAGTTGCGGCCCTGGGCGGGGAGCGTCCGCGTCCTGACCGGTTTCGCCATGCTCGACCAGCGCGTCAGCCTGCTCGATCCAGCGCTCTCGATCAGGGACAATTTCCTTCGGATCAATCCGCAGGCCGACGAAAATGCCTGCCGGGCCGCGCTCGCCCGCTTCATGTTCAGGGCCGATGCCGCGCTTCAGCGCGTCTTGTCCCTCAGCGGTGGACAGATGCTGCGTGCCGGCCTCGCCTGCGTTCTCGGCGGAAAGACCCCTCCTCCGCTGCTCCTGCTCGACGAGCCGACGAACCATCTGGACATCGACTCGATCGAGGCTGKGGAGGCCGGGCTGCGCGCCTATGAGGGCGCGCTCGTCGTCGTCAGCCACGACGAAGCACTCCTGGAGGCGTCGCAAATCTCCCGGCGGCTGGAACTGCCGTCGGGGAGAGCGACCACACTGTCTTAGCGAGCGGAAGCAAGGTGACCGGCGCCGCATCGGAGCATGTGCGAGGAGGAGATCGTCGCGGCGGGCGGCGAAGCCTGTCTCGCATGATGGCCGATGCAGCCGTCAGGCCGCCGCTGCTGGCGAGGGTCGGCGGGCAGCACTCGATCAGTCAGCTTGCCCCCCACTGTTGGAGCTCAGGCAACGGGCGCTAGATTGCCTTGGCGACCCAGACGATCAACTGCGCAGCAGGCACCAGAATGGCCTGAGCAGCGATGGTTCCCGCCAAACGCCCGGCAATCATCCAGACCACGACCTTTCGGAAGAAGCCGTCATCCGAGGTTCCGCTGACGGTGTCGTCCGTAAGGGCCGCAAGATAGGGATCGATCAGGATGAACATCATGATCGTCGCGACGCCGTTGATCACTGAGGACAGCGTGCTCGCAGTCACGCGCAAGTCCGGATCGATCGTTCCGGCATAGATCGCCGCCAGCACGCCAACGGTCCAAAGCGCACTGGCTACGAAATTCATCAGGATGACCGACACGGGAACATCTGTCGGGAGCTTGAGAAGATAGAGATTCTGGTAGCTCGGGATCTTGGCCGATGTCCCGAGGAGGGAAACGCCGCGTGGCGTCAGAGAGCGCGCCAACAGGCGCGGCATCGAACGATTTCGTTTGAAGCTCGACACCGCGATCGTCGAGTAGCGTTGAAAGGTCGGGATCAGCAGGCCACCGATCAAGGTGGCGGCCGAGGCACTGGCGATGATCAGCGCGAAATCGAAATGAAGATCATGGAGTATGGGACTCTTGATGGCGTTCTCGACACGCTTGGCCAGGAATGGCCCCTGAAATGAATTTGAAGTCCGCGAGATCAGGACGAGAACGTTGAAGAGGGAGAACGCGATGGCGATGTGGCCGGTGCGGATGCCCGCAATCCTGAAGGCATAGGCGAGCGTGCCGATCAGGTGGATCACGAAGGTCAGCCCAATGATGAGCGCCAACTGAAAATCCATGGTTCCCTCCCCAGGCGGCCGTGATCCCTGTCCCGGGCCCAGCGCTATCATGCCGACCGAGCCTCAGCCATGACCCCGGCTTTGCCTCTCCTTTCAGAGGACGGCCGCCTCGAGGCGGCGTCACGGAGGCGATGTCGTTTCGTCGAAGCGGCTCCAGCCTGCCCGCTCATATTCGCCGCGGCGCGCCTTCGCATCGATCGGACCGGCTCCATCCAGGATCTTCTCGATGACCGCGGCATGGGAATCGGAGGTGCGGACCGAGACCACCGTGCTGCCGCGCCGGATCGTTTCCGCGTAGAAATGGGCCTCGTCCTCGCTCAGTCCGGCGCCGGTCAGCGCCCCGATCAGGCTTCCGGCTGCGGCGCCGGCCGTGGTGCCGACGGCCAATGTGCCGAGCAGCCACCCGGCCGCCAGAACCGGCCCGATACCAGGCAGGGGAAGTGCTGCCACCCCGGCCAGAAGGCCCGCGCCCGCGCCGACAGCGCCGCCGAGCTCGGCTCCCCGGGAGGCATCTTTGCTGATGGTCGCTGTGGGGGAGCGAATGATGCTGATGTCATCTGGCGGCAGGCCTGCTGCTTCCAGTCTCGTGATGGCAGTCTCGGCATCGGCAGGGTCGTCGAA
>NZ_JBFTZN010000020.1:0-50802 GCF_056406775.1 Allobosea sp. P1_A7 | reverse complement strand
ATCTCAGCCTCGATCTCGATCAATTCGCGTGGCGCGGCGAGGATTTTTCGGCTGTCGCCCTGCGTGGGYGGCTGAACGAGGTCGGGTTGGCCAATGCATCGGCCTCGCTGCGTGTCGCAGGCGCCCTAGTCGGTGCAACGGGCGCAGTCGACGGCACAGGATTTCGTGGCAAGCTCAACCTCAAGGCGGATGATGCGCGCCGCGTCGGGCTGGCGCTGGCGCGGGCCGGGCTCGATCCAGCCCTTTCCGACCTGATTGCAGATCTGAGGCAGATCGATGCGGAAGCGGTTGGCGATTGGAGCTCGGAACAGCTTCGCTTCGAGCGCCTGACCATCGCTGGGGCTTCCGGCGTCAGGCTGGACGGATCCGGAGAGATTGCCGCGGATCGGCTGGCCGCAAAGCTCGCGGTGCAGGGGCTCGATCTCAATACCCTGCCAGCGGGCGGGAGTTTCGCCGGGTTGATCGGGACGCGCGACCTGGCGCTCGATTTATCCCTGAGCGGAGCCCGTTTTCGCAATGCGCCGCCCGGTTCCGCCCAACTTGCTCTCGCACGCGAAGGCCGCAACTGGCGGCTCAGCCGGCTTGCCGTCGACGGGTTCGGCGGAGTTTCAGTCAATGGCGCCGGTGCGCTGCTGCCGGAAGGGGGCGAAATCTCCGGTCGCATCCGTGCACCACGCTTCGAGGCGCTTGCAGCCCTTGCCGGGCCACTTCTGCCGGAGGCGCTCCGTCAAGCGCTCGGGCGCGCCGGGGACGGGCTCTCACGGCTGGATTCAAGCTACCGCCTGACACGCACGGTAGCCGGCGACACGGCCCTGCTGCTGGAAGGCGGCGCGCAAGCCGGAACGCTGACCCTGAATGCTCGGTTGGACAGGAGCGGGACATGGACCGGAGCCAATCTGCGCTTTGATCTTGCCGATCGTCGACAGCTCTTCGCCGCTCTCGGCCTGCCGGCACCGATGCAGGGTGGACCTGGCAGGCTCGTTCTCGACCGTCAGCAAGGGCGCCTCAGTGGCTCGCTGGCGGGGCCTGGATTGTCGATCGTGGTCGACGGCGAGGCGGGCGCCGATGTGCCGCGACTGACCGTGCAAGCGGATCGTCCCGGCCAGATCCTGCCGGAGGGGCTCGCGCGCGCCCTGCCCGATGCGGTGCTGGACGCGCATGGCATGGTTCGCTTCGCCGGCGACCAGATCGCGCTTGATGGTCTTGTCGCCAATCTTGGCGGAAGCAGTGCACGGGGGACGCTGGCCTTGCCGAGAGAGGGGCCAATCTCCGGCAAGCTCGCGCTGCCATATGTTGATCTGAGGAGCGTGATCGGCTCGTCCCTGGGAACCGCGGCGGCATCTCCGGGCAGCAACTGGTCGGCGGTCCGTTTCGGCATGGCCTCGGGCCTTGGCGAGATCAGCCTGTCGGTCGAAGCCAAATCCCTGCTCTTCAGTGATGATATCGCCCTGAACGATGCGGCTTTCTCCCTGCATGCCAACCCCGGCGAAATCCAGATCGAGGCGCTCTCGGGAAGCTATGCCGGTGGTAAGGTCTCCGGGCGGCTTACGGCACGGCGTGAAGGAGGGCTTGCGCAGCTTTCCGGTCGGATCGCGCTGGCGCAGCTCGATCTCGCGATGCTCACCGGCAACTCACTTGCCGGGAAGCTGTCGGGTCAAGTGGAGGGCGGTGGTTCCGGAGAGAGCCCCGCGCGGCTGGTTGCGGGATTGGGGGGAGCCGGTAGTTTCACCATCGCAGGCGCGAGTCTCACCCGGTTCGATCCCGGTGGCTATGCCCGCGTCATTGCCGGGACCGGAGAGGATGCATCCGAGAGCGAGACCAGCCGTTTGCAGACCCGGCTGGCGGATGCGCTCGACCGCGGCTCATGGCTTTTGGGTGATGTTACGCTGCCCTTCACGCTCGCCGGTGGCCTCGTGCGGCTCGCTCCGTTGACGATCGAGCGCGGGGATCTCCAGGCCGAGGCAAGTGGAGTGATCGACCTCAGGGCGCTGACCGCCGATCTGAGGCTGGGGCTTCGCCCACTCGGCCCGTTGCCCAAGGGCTGGCCGATGGCGGCGCCGGCACTTGGCGTGGCGTGGCGCGGGCCGCTATCGGGACTGCGGCGCGAGACCGATGTCGGAGCTTTCGCGAATGCCGTGGCGGCGCGAGCGCTGGCCCGCGAGATGGAGCGGGTCGAAGCCTTCGAGGCGGATGCACGCGAGCGCGCAATGCATGCGCGCCGCCTGCGCGCCGAGCGTGAGATGCGTGAGAACGAACGCAAGCTTGCAGACTTCCTGAAGGCGGAGGAAGAACGCCGCCTTGCCGAGGAGAAGCGCGCCGAAGACGAGCGCCGTGCCGCGGAAGCGCGCGCCCTGGAAGAAGCCAGGCGCGCCCAGGAGGCGCAACGTCTCGAGGAGCAGCGCCGGGTGGAAGAGGCCAGGCGAGCAGACGAGGCGCGGCGCAGAGCGGAGATCGAGGCGCGCGCTGCGGCGACGCGTGCAGCTCAACCTCAGCCTCATGGCGGCCCACTGATCCTGCCCGGTGCACCGCGCGAGAATTTTCCCGAGCAGATATTGCGGCCGGTGACACCGGCTCCATCCCTGGGGCCGCCGCTGCAGATAGAGCCTGTGCCGCGTCCGCTCTCGCGGAGTCCGTAGCCAGACTGATTCAAGGCTTCATGCCGAGATTCCGGGATTTTCCGGTTTGAAGCGGCGTGCCCATCTGAGCCTCGAAACTGAGCGGATCTGGCTCCTCAGGCGAGGCGATGCCCGTCAGCCGCGTTCCGCCAGGCGCTGGTAATGTGCCAGGACGTGCAGGCGCAGCGCGGAGGAAAGATTGGCCTCGCCGCGGCGGGAATCCACATCGGCGACGAGTGCAGCAAGCGTGCGGCGCTCCTGTCCGGCAATCTCCTTGAGTGCCGCCCAGAACGGCGCCTCGAGCGATACGCTGGTGCGGTGCCCGGCAATGGCGAGAGAGTGTTTGCGCTCGCGGCTCACCGCGGAATCTCGCCCTTGTCATCGGGCGGAAGCGCAAGCTTGTGGCCGTCGAGTTCGCGGATGGCCTTCTCGCGCCGCGCTTCAGTCAGGCTGCGCTCGGCCTTGCTCCGTCCGAAGTCGATACGGTTCTGGTTGGCCTTGGCTTCGGCCGCTACGCGTTGGCGCTGTTTACGGGCCCGCCGGAGATTGATGATCTCTGCCATTCCGCCCGGCCTTGTTCAGGACGGGCCAAGCATGCGCTCGGGCCGCACCGTGCTGTCGAACAACTCGGCGTCGACACCGGCCCTCAAGGCTTCCTGGCGCAGGGTCGTGCCATTGTGATGGGCGGCCTTGGCGATGTTGGCAGCCTTGTCGTAGCCGATGGCCGGCGCCAGTGCCGTGACCAGCATCAACGAGCGGGACAGCAACTCGGCGAGGCGGTCCTCGTTGGCGACGATCCCCTCGATGCAGTGCACGCGGAAGCTGTCTGCGGCATCGGCGAGCAGCCTGACCGATTGCAGGAAGGCGGCGGCGATCACCGGCTTGAAGACGTTCAGTTCGAAATGGCCCTGGCTCGCGGCGAAGCCGATCGTCGCCTGGTTGCCGTGAACCTGCGTGGCCACCATGGTGATCCATGGCGAGCGCGGCGAGCGCGCCATGGGCGGCGGTCAGCGCGCCATGGCTCGCCAACGCCTCGAACGCATTGGCGGCGGGGCGGAAGGGCAGGCCGGTGAGACCCGCCATTTCCTTGGCGAAGAAGGCGGCGAAGTCGCGATGGGTGTTCAGGCCGGTGCCGACCGCCGTGCCGCCCTGGGCCAGCGCATGCAGCCCGCCGAGCGAGGCCTCGATCCGCCCGATGCCGAGATGGATCTGCGTGGCGTAGCCCGAGAATTCCTGGCCGAGCGTGACGGGCGTCGCGTCCTGGAGGTGCGTCCGGCCGATCTTGATCAACGAAACGAAGCGCTGCGCCTTGTCCTGCAGCGCCTGTTCGAGCTTGCGCAGGGACGGAAGCAGCAGGCGCGAAATCTCGAGAGCCGCGGCAATATGCATCGCGGTCGGGAAGCAGTCGTTCGACGACTGGCCGCGGTTGACCTGATCGTTGGGATGAACCGGGCTCTTCGCGCCGAGGCCGGCGCCGAGGATCTCGTTGGCGCGGTTGGAGAGGACCTCGTTGACGTTCATGTTGGTCTGGGTGCCGGAGCCGGTCTGCCAGACGACAAGCGGGAAGTGGTCGTCGAAGCGACCGCCCAATGCTTCATCAGCCGCCTGGCCAATGGCGCCGGCGACACGCTGGTCGATCAACCCCAGCCGGGCATTGACGTGCGCGGCAGCCTTCTTGACCAGCACGAGAGCATGGATCAGCGGGAGCGGCATGCGTTCGCTCGGTCCGCCAATGCGGAAATTCTCGAGCGAGCGCTGGGTCTGAGCACCCCAGTAGCGATCTGCAGGAACGGCGATGGGGCCGAAGGAGTCAGTCTCTGTGCGGGTGTCCGGCATAGGCTCTGATCAGGTCTTCTTGCGGAAGGAATCGAGACTGACGACCTGCGCGCCGCCGCCCTCGTCACCATCCGCGCCCGCGTCGGCCTTCGCCGGGTCCGCTTCGTCGTCGGTGGCTGCCTTGTTCTTCGCAGTGGCACTTGCAGATTGTGGCTTTACCGGGAGCGCAAGCGGTGTCGGGGCGGCCACGCTGGGCTCGGACCCGGCTCCGCGTGGTGCCTTTGCGGCTCCCGCGGTCTGATCACTCGCCGAGGCTTCTTCAGGAGCCTCCTGGGTTTCGAACTTCAGGCCGAACTGGACCGAGGGATCGAAGAAGGTGGTGATCGAATCGAAGGGCACCAGCAGCCTTTCGGGCACGCCGGAGAACGAGAGACCGACCTCGAAGGCGTGGTCGCTGACGTTGAGGTCCCAGAACTGATGCTGGAGCACGACCGTCATCTCGTCCGGGTGCTTTTCGCGCAGTCGCTGCGAGAGGCGCACGCCAGGGGCCGTCGTGCGGAACGTGATGTAGAAATGGTGCTCGCCCGGTAGGCCATCGCGGCTCGCCTCGGCCAGGATCTTCCGTACGACACCCTTCAGCGCGTCCTGCACCATGAGATCGTAGCGAAGAATATCCTGTACCATCGTATCGACTATCCGTGTCCGCTTCCGAGCAAGGCAGAAAGTCGCCGGCCCTCGCATAAAAAAGTGGAGGCTTCTGTTGCCAGGCGCCTCCGAGCCCCGCCTTACGCGGCTAAGCGCAAGGGCTTTGGTTTGGGAACCAGCACCGCTTACGCGGCGACAGCAACCCGAGCATTGTTGTCGTTGGCAACTATGCAATGGCCCGATAACGGCGGAACCATGCCGAGCAAAAGAACGACCTTTACACCCTCGTCGATCCTATTTCGCCCCCGCCGGAGCCCGTCTCGCGAATCGCGGACGGGCTCTGGTGGAGGCGCCGGGTACCGCCCCCGGGTCCGAAAGGCTTATTTCGACGTTCGTTTATCGCCATAGCCGCTCTTGCGAGTGGCAAACCGAATATAGGGACTCGGAGCGCGCGGGGAAAGAGAGCATCGTCACTCCATCCGAAGCAATTTCGCCGGCTCTCACCGGGACGGAATATCGAGATTTGGCTCATCCCGGATGATCCTGAGGACCTTGCCGTCAGTGACGCTGACATCGATCGCGATCTCGGCGCCGTTACTGTCGATCCCGCCGAGCTCCCAGCGACCGCCATGGCGCTCGATATCCTCGATCCAGACCATGCCGTGATCGATAGCGATCTCGCGGGCTTCCGTAATCGAGATTTCACGGGTGCTCGGAGCGGGGGACGGCATGGTGTTGGCGGCCACGGCAGGGAAGGAGAGCAGGACGGCGACCGGCAGGAACCACATTGCGCTGCGAATCGACATTTTGGTTCTCCCTAGCCTGAACAGCGGCAGGGAGCGGCTCAATCATGGCTTTGTTTCGGCTGGTCTGAGGCGCTTCCTTGCGGCTTATCGCATTGCCGTGAGCGCATGTGTGCACTGCAATGCGATGGCTCCAGACGATACGATACCGTCTCCAGGACGTGCCGGAGAAGGCCCAGTGGGGAGGTTCGCACCACCGTTTGGACGCGGCGATGCATTCGAACGGGGCCGGCGAGTGAGGCCGCTGCCTATGCATGCTGCACGGGCGGCAAATCTGCCGATGCCTGGTGACCTCGAAGCCTGTCGGTTTATATGTTGCACACAGGGATCGTGCCGCTAACACACATGTTCAGGGCCAACGAGCCTGGGGGTGGCAAGAGCTCCCGGACTCTTCGCGGAGGCGGCTAGTGATCAGAAGGCATCCAGAATTCCAGTATCTCGACCTGCTTTCCGACGTCCTGGAGCGCGGAGACGAGCGGTTGGACCGTACTGGAGTAGGCACTCGCTCGCTGTTTGGCGCCATGGTGCGATTCGATTTGTCGGATGGCACTGCGCCTATCCTCACGACGAAACGCGTCTATTGGAAAACCGCGGTCAAGGAGATGCTCTGGTTCTTGACCGGGGGCACCAATATCCAACCCCTGCTTCGTGAGAACGTCCGAATCTGGACCGACTGGCCGCTTGCGCATTATCGCCGTGAGACCGGCGAGACCATCTCGCAGGACGAGTTCGAGCAGCGTGTTGTCGAGGACGACGCCTTTGCTGCTCGCTGGGGCGAACTTGGCCCTGTCTATGGCAAGCAATGGCGCCGCTGGCTGGGCGCCGACGGCCGCGAGCATGATCAGATCGCGGCACTGGTCGAGGCGCTCCGGACGAATCCAACGAGCCGCCGAATGCTCTTCCATGGATGGAACGTGCCGGAACTCGGTGCGATGGCGCTTCCGCCTTGCCACATGGTGTATCAGTACCACGTGACCTCGGATGGGCGGCTGAACTGCCTCTTGTTCCAGAGGTCGGTTGATCTGCTCCTCGGAGCTCCGTTCAACTTTGTCGGCGCCGCTGCACTGCAACTCATGCTGGCCCAGCAGGCGGACCTCCGTCCTGGCGAACTGATCTGGGTGGGCGGGGACGTCCATCTCTACCTTAATCACCTGGGGCAGGCCCGGGAGCAGGTTTCGCGCGAGCCTCGGCCATTTCCCACGATGCGGCTCGCCCGACGGGCGGCGACGATAGACGAGTACCGCATCGACGATTTTGATGTCGAAGGCTACGCGCCTCACGCGGCCATCAAGGCCGACGTGGCGGTCTGAGCGCAGCCGTTGCGACTGTGGTCGCCCCTCACGAAATGGGGCTCCACGGCAAGGAAGGAGAGGCGCATTTGCGCCCCTTGCTCGCCGCTGACCGCGATCGGCCTCGCGCAGGGGCAATGACCAGCCGCGCCCGCGCTGATCGCTTCCCCATCGACTGGCTCGACCGGGGGACTGCGCCGCTGACCGCAGCAAGTGGCATGTTGGAATGAGGCATCAGAGAGCGCCATCCTGCTTATGCAGAATGAGCTGCGGGCGCAGATCTTGGGATGGCTGCTATCGGAGTTCGAGATCGGCGATCCGGTCCTATCGCAGTCCTCCGGCTCTGAGCGCGATGTGCTTCGTCTCCTGGAAATCGTCAAGAGAGGCGAGGCCATTCAGTCGGCCGATGCCGGCTTGCTTGAAGCCGCCTTCCTCGAACTCGTCGTGGATGGCGGCCCAATCATTGATCCAAACCGTGCCGACCTGCAGTTCGCGCGCGACACGGAGAGGCCGATCGACATCGCGGCTCCAGACGCTGGCGGCCAAGCCGAAATCACTGTTGTTGGCGAGGGCGATGGCCTCCGCTTCGCCTTCGAAAACCTGGAAGGTCGCGACCGGTCCGAACACCTCTTCCTGGACGATCGCCAGATTCGCATCGGAGACCTCGAGCAGTGTCGGTCGATAGAATGCCCCCGCCGCGAGCGCAGGCTCGCGCGGGATACCGCCGCGGACGATGGCCTGAGCGCCCTCCGCCAGAGCTTTCTCCACCATCGCATCGACGCGGGCCACGCTTTGCCTGTCGATCAACGGGCCCATTTCGCTCCTCGGATCGGATGCCGGGCCGACTCTGACCTGATCCAGCCGCGCGCCAAGGGCCTGCCGCAGACGGCCGGCGATGCCGCGTTCCGCCAGGATCCGGCTTCCGGCCATGCAGAATTGGCCAGCGAAGACTGTGATGGCTTTCTCGAGTTGCGGGAGCGCAGCCGCGAGATCGGCATCTTTGAACAGGATCATCGGCGTCTTGCCGCCGAGCTCGAGGCCGAAGCGCTTCAAGCGCGATGCGCCGGCTGCCGCGATCGCCCGGCCCGTGCGGGTGCTGCCCGTGAAACTGATCACCGGCACGTCGGGCGACTCGACCAGGAATGCCGAGCCGGAAATGCCGCTCTCGCAAAAGTTGTTCACGACGCCAGGTGGCAACTCCGCAATCTCCGAAAGGATCTGGGCGACGAGAGCATTCACCTGCGCGGTCTGACCAGGCATTTTGGCGACGACCGTCGTGCCGGCGGCGAGGGCCGGGCCGAGGGAGCGCATCAGCAGGACGACCGGGCTGTTCCACGGCACGATGAGACCGGCGACGCCGATCGGTTCGCGCAGGGCCATGGAATAGGCGCCCGGTCGAACCTCCAGAGCCCGGCCATGCTGGGAGAGCGCCAAGGCTGCGCAGTAGCGCAGCTTGGGCGCGACCGTGGAGACTTCGAACCGGGCCTCAGGCAGGATCTTGCCATTCTCTGTTGCGAGCATCTGCGCCAGTTCCTCGGCGCGTGCTTCAAAGCGATCGGCGATCACATTGAGGGCGCGGGCGCGCAAGCTCCGATCATCGCGCCAGGGGCTGTGCAGGAAGGCGTTTCGAGCGGCAGCAACGGCGCGCTTCGCATCGGCTTGCGTCGCGTCCGCGAAAGACCCGATGAGCTCGCCGGTGGCAGGATTGATGCTGGGGACGCGGTTCGCGCTGTCGCACCAGGTCCCGTTGACCCAGTTCATCGCATTCGGCAGATGTTTCACGACGATATCCTCCTGGCTCAACGGCGCGGGGCCGTGGCCGCAGACGCCTCAATCCAGTCCGTAGAGGCCAGGCACGGCCCGATCGACCAACACTTCGACGAGCTGCGGCTTCGCGCTGGCGAAAGCTTCCGAAAGAGCCGGCGCGAGGTCATCGGCGCGCTCGACGCGCATGCCCGCGCAGCCATGCCCGGCGGCGAGTGCCGGGAAGCCCAGGCCGGGCAGGTCGATGCCCGGTGGTGCGGCCTTTTTCATGAGTTGGCTGAAGGCGCGCATCGCGCCGTAGCCACCGTTGTTCAGAACCACCACTGTGATCGGGAGGCCGTGCTGTGCGGCGGTCCACAAGGCCTGGATGGAATACATCGCCGATCCATCACCGATCACGCAGATGACGGCTTGGGTTGGTCTGGCGAGGGCGATCCCAATCGATGCCGGCAGCGCGAAGCCCAAGCCGCCGCTCGCCATGCAGTAGAAGCCGTTATCCCGAACCGGCAGATGCCGCTGGAGCGCTTCCTTGTGCGAGGGCGCCTCCTCCACGATCACGCTGCCGAGGGGGCGCAAATCTGCGATCGTCTGCATGACGAAGCTCGCCAGGACCGGTTCGCTCGGGGCGATCCGCGGTGCCGGGGCGCGAATGGTGGCGGGTGGGCGATCGCGGTGCGGCACAGTCGCGAGCAGACCGGAGATCGCGGGACGCATCGTCGAGAGCAAGCTCACTCCACCAATGGCGGCTGCGGCGGCATCTGCATCGTCGGTGATGTGGAAGATGGGCGGCCCTGACCTGAGGCCTGCGAGATCGCCGGGAACGTGAAAGGTGAAGGCCGGGGCGCCAAGGACCAGCACCAGGTCGTGCCGTCCCAGTATCTTGGCAAGCGGTTCGGGGGCGGCGGGCAGAAAGCCGTTGAAGAGCCGGTGATCCTCCGGAAACGAGGCTCTGCTTGCCACCGGCGCGGCCCAGACTGCGGCGCCCAGACGTTCTGCGAGTGCAACGGCAAGTGCCGACGCTTCGTCCCGTGCGACCGCAGCACCGACGACGATGGCCGGGCGTTCGCTGGCATCGATCGCGTTGGCGAATGCCCGAAGACCTTCAGGATCGGGCCCGAAATCCCCGCTGGTTGGCCGGGCCTCGACGGGCTCGCAGGGAACTTGCCAGTCATCGGCAGGAATCGAAACGAAGGTAGGTCCGCAGGGCTTCTGCATGGCGATGGCGTAAGCTTGGGCGATCGCCAGCGGCACATCCTGCGGGCGCGCCGGTTCGCAGCTCCATTTCACATAGGGTTTGGGAAACTCCGCAGCCGAGGCGGCGCCGAGAAATGGGCGCAGCGGCAGCAGCGCGCGCGCTTGTTGCCCGGCTGTGATGACCAGCGGCGTTTGATTTCGGTAGGCTGTGTAGATGCTCCCAAGCGCATGGCCGACGCCGGCCGCGGAATGGAGATTGACGAAGGCCGCCGAGCCGGTTGCCTGGGCATGGCCGTCGGCCATCCCGACGGCACTGCTTTCCTGCAGGGCGAGCACATAGCGGAAATCGCTTGGCCAGTCGTGCAGGAAGGCAAGCTCGGTCGAGCCGGGATTGCCGAACACCGTCGTCATCCCGAGCGACCGGAGAAGGGCGATCGTCGCATCGCGCACTGTGCCGGCCGGTTTTGTGAGAGCGGAGGGCAGGGCCGCGGGCTGGTCTGCTGTCTGCATGGCAATTCCATTGGTTTGCTGCGGCCGCGTCGCGCGCCGATGCGAGCAAGCGTTGGTGAAGGCGGCGGCTTCGGCTCTTGCTCAGATCGCGCGAAGCCTGGTCTCTTCGGCAGCCAACACGGCGCCGATGGCGATGACCGAGACCAGGCTGAAGTAGATCAGGATGGGAAGAAGGCTGCCGCCGCTCCATGCGAGCAGGCTCGCTGCGATGACGGGCATGGCGCCGCCGCCGAAGATCGTGCCGAACTGCCGCCCAAGTGATACCCCGCTGAAGCGAACGCGCGTGTCCGGGAACAGCTCCGGATAGAAGCTCGAGGTGACGCCGATATGCATCGGCTGGATGAGCGCCCCGGGAATGGCCATGGCCAGTACGACCAGCAGGGTGTCGCGGGTCTGCAGCAGCGGAAAGAAGAGGAAGGCCACATAGAGCCCGGCCAGGACGAAGCCGGTGCCCAGCACCACCCGCCGCCCGATACGGTCCGACAGCGCGCCGAACAGCGGCACCATCGCGATGGCAATGACATTGCCGAGCAGAACGCCGCGCAGCAGCGTGGCCTGATCGATGCCGAGCGTTTTCACCCCGTATGAAAGGCCGAAGATGGATGTGAGATAGAACACACCGGACTCCGCCAGGGCGCAGCAGAATACGATCAGTGCCGGCCGCTTGTAATTGTCGAGCACCTGCAACAGCGGTACCCGCGCAGGAGGCGTCCGTGTCGCTTCGAAAACGGGCGACTCTTCGACCTTGAGCCGAATGTAGAAGCCGAGGCCCACGAGCACGATGCTCAACAGGAAGGGCACGCGCCAGCCCCATGTCAGCAGGACGTCGCTCGGCAGCGCGGCGGCAAAGGATACGACCAGTGTCGCAATCACGACGCCGGCGAAATTGCCGGATTGCGCGATCGAGGCGAAGACGCCGCGTTTGCCTTCGGGCGCGCTCTCCAGCATCAGCACCGGCGCTCCGGTCGACTCCCCGCCAAGGGCGAAGCCCTGCAGGAAACGCAGGGCCAGCAGGCAGCCCGCCGCCCAGATTCCAATGGAATCATAGGTCGGCAACAGGCCGATGGCCGTCGTCGATAGACCCATCAAAATCAGCGTCGCCGCCATGACCGGCTTTCGGCCGAGACGATCGCCGAAGTGACCGAAGAACAGGCCGCCGAGAGGTCGTGCGACAAAGCCGACGGCAAAGATGCCGAGCACGGCAATCATGCCGGCGACCGGGTCCGCATGCGGGAAGAACAGTTTGTCGAAGACGATAGGCGCCAGGAAGCCGTACAGCATAAAATCATACCATTCGATCGCTGACCCAAGGAAATAGGAGAGCGCGACCTTCGTGCGATCCTTGTTGCGAAGCGCAGATTGACCGTTCAGTGCTGCGACCGACATGGCGTTCCTCTCTTGAGCGGAGCGGGCTTCGCCGACAATGGAACGCCCGGAGAGCGGGCGCCGGGGAGGGCGTCTCAGGAGCTCGGGGGGCGGCTGGAGGTCGCGCCGGTCTGTCTCACTCGATCGCGAGCATATCGACGAGAGCAGTCAATGCCGGAGCAAGAACGGCGTTGCGCTGGGTCGCCAGATGCAGGTTGCAAGGCGCCCAGTCTTCGGCAAGCGGGATATCGACAAGGCCTCGGCTTGCAATTTCGCGCGCCGCACTGCGCATCGGCAGCACCGTAATGCCGAGACCGCCCTGGACCACCCGGCAGATCGACGCGATGCCATGGACGCGGACGCGCGTAGACAATTCGGCGCCATGGCTTGCGGCCTCGCGGGCCAGCAAATGCCCGATTGCCGAGTCCGGTGGCAGAACCCAATCCTGGTCGAGCAGATCGGCAAGGCGAACAGCAGCCGCGCCCGCAAGAGGATGCTCCGGGCTGACGACGATCCCGAGTGCGTCGCGACGATAGGGTCTCAGACGCAGGCCTGGGCTGGATTCCGCACCCAGCAGGATACCGAGCTCGGCCCGCCCGTTGAGGACGCTCTCGGCAACTGCATTGCTGGTGAGTTC
Organism: Allobosea sp. P1_A7; assembly: GCF_056406775.1. Classification (NCBI taxonomy): domain Bacteria; kingdom Pseudomonadati; phylum Pseudomonadota; class Alphaproteobacteria; order Hyphomicrobiales; family Alloboseaceae; genus Allobosea; species Allobosea sp. P1_A7. The sequence continues at coordinate 38,204 of NZ_JBFTZN010000020.1, read as the reverse complement.
CTCGACTGAGAGCCGGACATGGGGGAAGGCGCCGAGAAACCTCTGCAACTGCTCCGGGAGGTCATGGAATAACGCGGGCCCCGAGACGCACAGTCTGATCTGCTCCAGGACGCCATCCGTGATGTCACGCAACTCGTCTTCAAGCTCGTCGACATCGGCAAGGATCCTGTGCGCATGCGCCGCGATCGCCCGGCCGGGCGCCGTCAGCCCGATCCCGCGGCCTCTCCGCTCGATCAGGCGGAAGCCGAGCGAGTCCTCGAGGAAGCGAATCCGGCGGCTCGCGGCCGAAACCACGATGTGAAGTTCCTCGGCGGCCAGCGACAGGTTGCCATGGCGCTCCACGCCCATGATCAGTTTCAGGGTCTTGAGACTAAGCCGGTCATTGAGTTTCACCGAAGCGACGTCCCTCGAAGCTGGCAACGCGCCGACGGCCGTTGCCATTAGGTGGAGATATCTTGTTAAAATCTCAAAATATGGGAAATTGACTCATCCATTATCTTGATAATATCGCTATTCCAAGAATGGAGTAGAAAAATGATGCTCACCGCGTTGCAAGCCAGCGCCTACTTGCATCACCTCAATCTGAGAACGCCGGATGTGAAGCGGCTCGCCACCTTCTATGCGGAGGTCATGGACATGGGGCTGATCCGGCTGGACGGGGAAGAGGCGCTGCTCGTGGGTCCGCAGCGTCGCGTGCTGCTTACACAGGGGCCGGCCAAGACACTCCAGCATGCAGGCTTTGCGGTACGCGACGGCGAAGGGCTGGAGGGGCTGCGTGCCCGGGCGGTCGAACAAGGGCTCGAGCCTGCTGACGCTTCCGTGTCGCTGTTCGATAGCGACGCCTTCTCCGTACGTGACCCCGATGGCAACGAGGTGATCTTCGGCCGCGCCATCGCCGATACGGCCGGGCCGCGCGGACGTATCCGCGGACCGATCCAGCATCTGACGCTGGCGACCCGGGACGTCGAAGCGATCGAAGGGTTCTATGCCGGCAAGCTCGGCTTCGGCGTCTCCGACAGGGTGGTCGATGACGCCGGTCGCGTCATGACGTGCTTCATGCGCGGCAATCACGGGCATCACAACCTGGCCTGCTTCCGGCAGGACCGGCAGGGCATTGATCATCATTCCTACGAAGCCGGCGAATGGAACACGATCCGCGACTGGTCGGATCATTTCGCCGCGCGCGGCGTGTCGCTGATGTGGGGCCCCGGGCGGCATGGGCCCGGGAACAACCTGTTCATTTTCATCGAGGATCCGGACGGGAACTGGATCGAGGTCTCGGCGGAGCTCGAGGTCGTCCACGATCGCCCGGTCATGCAGTGGCCCCATGCCGAACGGACGCTCAACCTTTGGGGGCGCGCGATCCTGCGCGCTTGAGGAGCACACAATGAGATTCGTTTCGTTCAGAGCCGAGAACCGCGCCAGCTACGGCGTTGCGGGCGCCAACGGCATTTTCGATCTTGGAGCGCGCTTTGGCGCGGTGCTTCCCGACCTGCGGACCTATCTGGAGGCCGCCGCGCTAGGGCTCGTCGAGCCGGTGCGCGAGCCGATCCAGGCCGATTATGCCGAGGGCCAGTTTCGCTACGACCCGGTTCTGCCCAATCCCGGCAAGATCCTGTGTGTCGGCCTCAACTACGAAGAGCACCGTCGCGAGACGGGGCGGCCGGAGGCCGCGCATCCTGCGATCTTCACGCGGTTTGCCGATACGCTCATCGGGCATGGGGCGCCGATCCTGCTGCCGCAGCTATCCAAGGCGCTCGATTACGAGGGGGAGCTGGCCGTGGTGATCGGCCGACCCGGTTTCCGGGTGCCAAAGGCTTCGGCTCTCGACCTGGTCGCGGGCTACGCGCCATTTAACGACGCCACGTTGCGGGATTGGCAGCGCCATACCCACCAGTTCACGCCGGGCAAGAACTTCCCCGGCACGGGGGCGTTCGGCCCAGAACTGGTGACGCCGGACGAGATCGCGGAGTTCGCCCGGGCCCGGATCGAGACGCGCCTCAACGGATCGATCGTTCAGTCTGCCACGCTAGGTGAGATGATCTTCCCCGTCGCCGACATCATCGCCTATGTCTCGGACTTCACGCGGCTGGCCCCCGGGGACGTCATCATCACCGGCACGCCTGGCGGGGTCGGCTTCAAGCGCGAGCCCCAACTGTTCATGCAAGCGGGCGACATCGTCGAGGTCTCGATCGAAGGGATCGGTCGGCTGACGAATCCGATCGTCTCCGAAACCGGTCCGGACCGGACATGAACGCGCTCGGCCGCTTCGTCAGTCTGCTTCGGCTGTTCCGGGAAACAAAGGGAAGCTGGACGGTTCAGGATATGTCGGAGGCGCTCGGCGTACCGGCGAGCACCGTCTATCGCACCGTGCGGGAGTTGGTCGGCGAGGGGTTTCTCGAACCGGCCTACGAGGCGCATTATCGTCTCGGCCCCGCCTTCGTCGAATTCGATCGGCTGGTGCGCCTGACCGATCCGCTGGTGCGCGCCGGGCAGTCCCGCCTGCATGATCTGATCGCGCAGGCGGGTGTTCCCTGTGTGGCGTTGCTGGCGCGTCTCTATGGCGACACCGTGCTGTGCGTCGCCGACGAAGCCGTCGGAAATCTACCGGCGCGGCCATCCTATGAACGCGGTCGGCCCATGCCGCTGACGCGAGGCGCCACGTCCAAGACGATCCTGTCATTGGTCCCGCCCCGACGGCTGGCCCGGCTTGTGGCAGGGAGTTTCGGCGCGCAGCCCGGCACCGGCCAGGCCGATCTGCCCATGAAGATCGCCGAACTGCGCGATCTGCTGGCCGGTGTCCGCAAGCGGGGCTACTGCATCACGCGCGGCGAGATTGACGAGGGACTCGTCGGCATTGCCGTCCCGGTCGCGGTGCCGGAGCTCGGCATCGCCGCCAGCATCAGCCTCGTTCTCGATGCTGCCAGCCTGGACGAAAAGCTCGAGCATCGACTCGTGCTCCTGCTCGTCTCTTCAGCCAGCTTGCTGGGCGATCGGTTGTCCGGATCTCGGCTCGACACAGCGGACGTGCCGCAATGATCCAGGAATGCGATGTCGCGATCGTTGGAGCCGGTCCCACTGGACTGACCCTGGCCAATCTGCTGGGACAGGCCGGCCTCGACGTCATCCTGGTCGAGCGCAATTCCAGCACGGTGCAGGAGCCACGGGCGGTCTCGATCGACGACGAGTCGCTGCGTACCATGCAGGCAACCGGCCTGCTCGGTWCGGTCCTGCAGGATGTGGCCCTGGACTACGGTTCTCATTATTTCACCCGGGACGGACGTTGCTTTGCCAAGGTCGAGCCGGCCACCCGGGAATATGGCTTTCCGCGGCGCAACGCCTTCACCCAGCCGAAGCTGGAAGCCGCGCTACGCCGGGGGCTCGACCGGTTCCCCAATGTGGTGACGTTGTTCGGCCATTCCTGCGAGACGGTGGCGGAGGATGGTTCCGGCGTGTCGCTGTCCCTTCGTTCTGGAAGCGGCGGCGGCATCGCCATTCGGGCCCGCTATCTGGCGGCCTGCGACGGCGCCAGCAGCGCCTTGCGCAAGATCGTCGGTGCAACGCTCAGCGGCTCGACCTATCGCCAGCGCTGGCTCATCGTCGATCTGGCCTCGACCCGCGAGCAGCTGCGCCAGACGCGGGTCGTGTGCGATCCCGACCGCCCCCTGATCACATTGCCCGGCCCGGACGGAATCCGCCGCTACGAATTCATGCTGCGCGACGGCGAAGACGAGGAGCGCGCGGCTCACCCCGACCATGTGCGTGCGCTGCTCGAAGCCCACGGGCCCGATGCCGATGCACGAATCGTCCGTCGCCAAGTCTACGCCTTCCATGCCCGCATCGCCGATCGCTGGAACACGCAACGCATCTTCCTGGCCGGCGACGCGGCGCATCTGTCGCCGCCATTTGCCGGCCAGGGCATGAACAGCGGTGTCCGCGATGCGCATAATCTTGCCTGGAAGTTCGCCGAGGTGATTTCGGGACGCCTCGGGCCGGAGCTTCTGGCGACCTATCAGCGCGAGCGGGCACCGCATGCATGGGCCCTGATCCAGCTCGCCATCAAGATGGGGCGGGTGATGATGCCGACCTCCCGGCGGCAGGCGGTCATGATCCAACTCGGCTTTCGGCTTGCCCAACTGGCGCCCGGGATCCACGCGCATTTCACGCAGATGAAATACAAGCCCAAACCCTTCTATGAGAAAGGCTTTGTCGTTCCCGACGATGGTGGAGTGCGTCTTGCCGGACGGATGCTCCCGCAACCGCTGCTCCAGATGACGGACCGCCGCTATCAGCGGCTGGACGATGTCATGGGCGGCCAGTTCGCGCTCGTCGCCTATGGTCCGGATGCACAGCGCATGGCGGCGACGGCCGAAGGCTTCGGGCTTCGCTCGCTCCGTCGCGTCGCGGTGCTGCCGACCACCTTCAATCCCTCTCAAGACCGCCCTGACGTTTCCGCCGGACGCGACACTGACGGGCATATGAGCTCGCTGTCGCCGGCTGGGCGCAACATCCTGATGCTGGTCCGGCCGGATCGTTATGTCGCCGCGGCCAGCGTCGCGGAAAGCGCATCGATCGCCCGGATGGCGCGATCGATGCGCGATCTTGCTGGCCAAACCTGGAATGCGACCACGCCCGCCACTGGTCCGGCTCCTGCAGAACCCGAGGTTTCCACCCGATGAGCACCGCTGACACGCACGCAGGACCACGGATGACCGCCTTCGAGCGGCGCTTTTCGCGCTATGCCAACCGCATCGTACCATCTGCCATTCGTGGCCTTGCGACCATGTCGAAGGCGGCCGATTGCGTGTCGTTCGGACCTGGTGAACCCGATTCCACGCTCTTTCCCGTTGCCGAGATACGCGACAGCCTGGCCAGGATCCTGTCGAAACCGGAAACGGCGCGAGCTGCGCTGCAATATGGCGCTAGCGAGGGCGATCCTGCCTTGCGCGACCGGATCAGCGCCTACATGCGCGCCAAGGGCGTGCAATGCGACGGGCATAACATTCTCCTCACCAATGGCGCGCAACAGGCGCTCGATCTCGTCGCCGAGCTGCTGGTCGAGCCCGGGGCGACCGTGCTCGTCCAGACGCCGACCTATCCCGGGGCGCTGCAGGTCTTTGCCGCGCACGGCGCGCGGATGCGCGAGCTGGAAGCGGCACGGGCCGGGGCTCACGATCGGCCGGCGCTGATCTACGCGATGTCGAATTTCCACAACCCGACCGGAGCGACCTTGTCGCTCGCCCAACGGCGCGAACTGGTCGCCTTGGCCGATGAGCTCGATACGATCCTCGTCGAGGACGACCCCTACGAGATGCTGCGTTATGAGGGCGAGGCGTTGCCGCCGCTGCTGGCGGTCGACACGGAGGCCCGCTCGATCGAGGACGCGCGGACGATCTATCTCGGTACCTTCTCCAAGGCGGTCGTGCCGGGCTTTCGTGTCGGTTGGCTGGTCGCGCCCCGTGCGGTGGTCGCGAAACTTGCTCTCATGAAACAAAGCGAGGATCTGCAGGCGGGTACCCTTGCCCAGGCCTGTCTCCTCGATCTTTTCGACAGCATCCTCGACACACATGCTGGCCGGCTTCGCGACGCCTATCGCATTCGGCGCGACACGATGCTGGCGGCGCTCCAGTCGGAGCTCGGCAACCGCGCCAGCTGGATCGTTCCCCAGGGAGGCCTGTTCATCTGGCTGAACCTKGAAGCGCATCTCGACACGCATGCCTTGCTGAGCCGTGCAGCTGAAGTCGGAGTGACCTATGTCCCCGGCTCTGCGTTCCAGCCCGATGGGCCGGGTGCGGCAGCGTTACGCCTCAGCTTTTCAGCTGCACCTCTCGATCGGATGCAAGACGGCGTGCGGCGCTTGGCGCAGGTGCTGGGGGACAGCGCGCGGGGGGCCGATCGGGGCTGACGCGATGAGGTCCGGCCTGGCGTTTCGGGTGTTCGCGGCGTGCTCGATCCTCGACGGCACTTGAATCACGCAGCTGCTCTCCGCCTGCGCGTGCCGCGCCCTATTACGGGCGGCAAGCTTGACCAACAGGTTCAGGGAAGGGGGCGAGGGCGTGTTTCCCTCTGTCTCAAACGAAGGTTGCATTTTGTGGCCAGCGCCCCTGGCCGCCAGGGTATCCTGGCTGGCTGACGGGGGCGCTAGATGCTCTCCGCCCCAGACTGGTTGGGCACGATGACAGCCTCATGGGTGGGATCAACGAGGTCGCGCATCCTCTGCATGGCCAGGTCGCACATGGTCAGGAGGCGTTGCTCTGGCACGCCATCCCGCGCTTGCACGGAAAGGCCGTGCATCAGCGCAGTGACATAGTCGCCCGTCGCGTCGGTGTCGGTATCCTGTCTCAGTTCGCCGTCGCGTACGGCTTGCACCAGCCTGTCGACGATGGTCGCTGTTTGCTTCAGGCGGCGTTCGGCCAGCCATTCCCGCACGCGGTCATTCTCGACGGCGCAGTTGGTCGCGGCCGATACGACCATGCAACCCCATGGGCGTCCGGGCTTCGTGTAGGTCTCGACGGCGTCGCGTAGCATCCTTTCGACGGCCTTCACTGCGCTCGGCTCCTGGGCCAGCGCTCGTGCGACGAAGCTGCCGTCGCCTTCCTCGTAGAGCCCAACCGCCTCCCGGAACAAATCCTCCTTCGAGCCGAAGGCTGCGTAGATACGTGCCGAGGCAAGACCCAGCGCCGCCACCAGATCAGCAATCGAGGTTCCCTCGTAGCCGCGTGCCCAGAATGCGTCGCGAGCCCTCTCAAGCGCCAGATCTCGATCGAACTCCCGTGGCCGCGCCATCGACGTCTCCATTCTTTGAGGATCGATAAATAATTCGCTTGACTCCGGTTGGCAAGCTTCAATTCTTTGTCGATCAACAAAGAATTGAAGTGGAGACACGCATGAGCGCATCGGAACTGGCATCGCTGCCCGACGGATCATCGGTCAGGGGAGGTCTTGGGGGAAAACGCGGGGCGACATTGGCGCTGCTCGCCTTCGCGCAACTGATCATCGCACTCGACCTCAACATCGTCTTCGTCGCGTTGCCGGAGATCGGCGCGGGCCTGGGCTTTTCGGGCCAGACCCTGCAATGGGTGGTCAGTGTCTACACGGTGTTCACCGGCGGCTTCCTGCTGTTGGGGGGCCGGGCAGCCGACCTGATCGGCCAGCGGCGAATGTTCGTCTTTGCCCTCTGGCTCTATGCGCTGTCGTCATTGATCGGTGGCTTGGCCTGGAGCCCTGAAGTCATCATCCTGGCGCGCGCGGTTCAGGGTATCGGAGGCGCATTCCTGTTTCCGGCGACCTTGTCCCTGGTCAACCGCCTGTTTGCCGAGGGGCCGGAGCGCAACAGGGCACTCGCTGTCTGGGGTGGCGCCGGAGCCAGCGGGCTCACGATCGGTTCGATCGCCGGTGGTCTCCTGACCAGTGCCTTTGGCTGGCCCTCAGTGTTCTATGTCAATGTCGCGCTCGCCGGCATTGCCATCGTTGCGGCATTCCTCGTCATCCCGCGGGATCCGAAGCGGCATGAACGCCGCAGCTTCGACCTGCCGGGCGCGCTGACTGTCACGGCCGGGGCGACGCTGCTCGTCTTCGCGCTTGTGCAGGGGCCGGAATATGGCTGGGGTTCGCGCGGCATCATCTGGAGCTTTGTCCTGGCGGCCGTCCTGCTCACTGCTTTCGTGGTGATCGAAGCACGGAGCGCCGACCCGCTCATGCCCCTGCGCTTGCTCCGCAACCGCAGCCTCCTGACCGGAATGACAATCACATTCCTGTACATGGCGACATTCGGCACACTGCCGTATTTTCTGACGGTTCTGTTCCAGAACGTGCAGGGGTTCACAGCTCTCCAGACCGGGCTCGCATTTCTGGTTCCCTCGGTAGCGATTGCGGTGGGGACACAGGTCGGCGAGCGGTTGGCGACGCGGCTTTCGATCCGCGCCACGCTGATTGGCGGCATGGCCGTGGGGGCTATCGGAACGGCACTGATGGTTCCCGGCGCGACTGCGGAAAGCAGCTACCTCATCATCCTTCCAGGGCTGATCATTTCCGGCATAGGTCAGGGCGTGGTCTGGACCGGCATGTGGATTGCGGCCGCTTCCGGCGTTCATCATGACGAGCAGGGCGTCGCCTCGGGAATGGCGTCGACAACGCTGAATGTCGGCAACGCCATTGGCCTTGCGGTTCTCATCGCCGTTGCCAATTCCCAGATCGGCGGATTGGCAGGCGACGCGTTGCGGATCGCCGTGGCCGAGGGCATCCAACGGGCGTTCTGGCTGGCGGCCGCAGGCATCGTCCTCAGCATTGTCGTCGCCCTCGTTGCGCAACAGAAGCACCCGAAGGCTGACAGCGTGTGAACCCCGGACGTCGCGGTGCGAAGCGGAGATGGCCGTCGCGCGCCATCTCCGGCCTCCGGCACGATGCCGCATGGCGCCATCTTCGGCTCACGCCCCTCCATTGCTTCGGTCATGAGGCGGTGGCTTCCCGGGTTTCGGATGGGGGCCAGCCGTGCCTGGGGCGAACGGCGAAGCCAGCGCTCGCGTCTTCGGGGCAGCGGCATGCTGCTGACCGTGAGGGCGTGCTTGCGGACTGATCCGGGGAGTTGCCGATTCGACTGATGGCGCGTTGTCTCGGTTCATCCTAAGGAGTAACGGATCGATCGTAGCGATTCTGCGGATAATGCGAGTGCTCGGAAAGCCGTTTAACACCGTAAGCCACGCGTTGCCGACCCAGATCGCCGCCCGGGGTGACGGAGCTCGGCCTCGGCGAATTTGCGCACTCCTTGGGTGATCCACATCGCTATCTGGGCCGTCTCGACCAGTCCCGGCTGCAGCTCAATTCGGACGTGGCGCTCGAAGCCTTCGACGCGCACGCGGCGATCAAGRCACCGATCGCGGGATGACGGACCGCGCAGTTGTCCCGGCGTTCGGGCAGGTTCTGTTTGCGGTCGCGCTCGGGTATGCGGGGGGGCTGGTGCCGCGGTTCTGGCCACAGCGCTCGCGCTGGCCTTCGGACTACTGCATATCGAGAACGGGCTGCTGCACGTCGTATCGGTTCTGCCGGCTGGCGCGTTCTTGAGCTGTGCACGCGAGGTTTCCGGCGGAATCGGCCTACCCATTCTGCTGCATGCCTGCATGAATCTGGCGATCGTAGTCGCGGGGACCTTCCTATGAGCCTTTCCATCCGTCCAGCCCGGCCCGACGAGGCCGGTCTCGTCCTGACCTTCATCAGGGAGCTCGCCGAATACGAAGAGCTTCTGCACGAGGTCGCGGCCAGCGAAGAGCAACTCGCGCAGGCCCTGTTCGGGCCTGATCCCAAGGTCGCCTGCGATATCGCCGAATGGGAAGGCGCGCCTGCGGGGTTCGCTGTCTGGTTCTATACCTATTCGACCTTCTCGGGCCGCCATGGCATCTGGCTCGAGGATCTCTATGTCCGGCCTGAATTCCGCGGCAAAGGCATCGGCAAGGCCCTGATCGCAGGGCTGGCGAAGCGCTGCGTCGACGAGGGGCTGCCGCGCCTCGCCTGGTGGGTGCTGAACTGGAACGAGCCCTCGCGTGTGTTCTACCGCTCCCTCGGCGCGAACGCGCAATCGGAATGGACGGTCAAACGCCTCGACGGCGACGCGCTGCGGCGGCTGGGAGAGAGCGTGTGAGCGGACCTCAAGCCCTTCCCATCGTGATCATCGCCGCCGTCGCCGATAATGGCGTGATTGGTGACGATAATCGGCTGATCTGGCGGCTGAAGACCGACCTCAGGCATTTTCGTGGCCTGACGCTCGGCCGGCCGGTGCTGATGGGGCGAAAGACCTTTCTCTCGATCGGAAAGCCGTTGCCGGGGCGCGAGACCATCGTCCTGACACGCGATCCCGGTTTTCATGCCGACGGCGTTCATGTCGCGCATGGCCTCGACGAGGCGATCGAGGCCGGCCAGCGGCTCGGCCTCGCGATGGGCGCGGATTCCGTCACTGTTGCGGGGGGCGCCGAGATCTACGCCCAGGCCTTGCCGTTGGCCGATCGGGTTGAACTGACCCAGGTTCACGCTGAGCCCGAAGGCGATGCCCTTTTTCCGGTCTGGGACAGGGCGGCGTTCGAGCGCGTGAAGCACGAGAACCACCCTCGCAGTGCCGATGAYGAGCATGCTTTCACCTTCGCGACCTTTCGCCGCCGGGCCTGAACGCTGTTTCCATTGACGATGAAGGGCTTGCGTCGTTGACGAATCCGTGTCCGATGACCAAGTCACGGACACGCGTTCCCTAAGGGCGCTGACAAACAGCCGCCGTTCGCCTATGGCACGTGTGGTACAGATGTGAGGAACGGCACGAGTATGCCTTGGAGCAACCAGAGCGGCGGTAGCGGTGGCGGCGGGGGAGGACCCTGGGGCCAGCGCGGAAGTGGTGGCGGCGGTGGCGGCGGCCCGTGGGGGCAGGGCCCCGGAGGCAGTGGCGGTGGTTCGCCACCGGATCTGGAAGAAATTTTGCGCCGCAGTCAGGATCGGTTGAAGGATTTGCTGCCGGGCGGCAATCTCGGCGGACGTGGCCTGGTTCTCGGCATCCTGGCCCTGATCGTGATCTGGCTGATGACGGGCTGGTATATCGTCCGGCCAAACGAGGTTGGTCTCAACCTCCGCTTCGGCAAATATATCGGCAAGACCGGCGAAGGCCTGAACTACAACTGGCCCTACCCGATCGGTAGCGTGATCAAGCCCCAGGTCACCAATGTGATCACGACGGAAGTCGGCTTCCGCACCATTGAATCGGTCCGCACCTCACGCCAGACGGATGTCGGCGAAGAGAGCCTGATGCTGACCGGCGACGAGAACATCGTCGATATCGACGTGATCGTGCAGTGGCAGATCGATCCGGCCGCGCCGGAGAATTATGTCTTTAATATCCAGGATCCGCCGGGCACGGTGAAGGCTGTGGCCGAGAGCGCGATGCGCGAGGTGATCGGCCAGCGCAACATCCAGCCCGTGCTGACGACGGATCGTGCCGCAATCGAGACCGAAGTGCGCCAGCTGATGCAGGAGACGCTCGACAGCTACAAGGCTGGCGTGCAGATCCGCCTCGTCCAGCTGCAGAAGGTCGATCCGCCGCAGCAGGTCATCGACGCGTTCCGTGACGTTCAGGCGGCGCGCTCCGACCAGGAACGCCTGCGCAACGAAGCGCAGACCTATGCCAATCGGGTCGTGCCGGAATCGCGCGGTCGTGCGGCGCAACTGGTCCAGTCGGCGGAAGCCTTCAAGGAGCAGACCGTCGCGGAAGCCCGCGGCCAGGCCAGCCGCTTCAATGCTGTCTATCTGCAGTACAAGGCGGCACCGGCCGTGACCCGCGAGCGTCTCTTCCTCGAGACGATGGAGCGTGTGCTCGGTGGCACCGACAAGATCATCCTCGACCAGAGGGGTAACGGGCAAAGTGTCGTGCCTTACCTGCCGCTGAACGAACTCCAGCAACGGCGCGCTGCGCCGGGTGCGCCGCAGGCGGGAGCGACCCGATGAACGGTTCCATCCTGCGCATTGGTGCGCTTGTCGTCCTCGCCGTCGCCGCGATCGTCTTCTATGCCGCGACCTTCGTGGTCCAGCAGACCCAGTCGGCCATCGTGTTGCGCTTCGGCGCAGTCCGCAGCGTCGTCACCGCTCCGGGCATCTACCTAAAGCTGCCGGCCCCCTTCGAGCAGGTGACGCTGCTCGACAACCGCATCCTCGATCTCGACCTTCCCGCCCAGGAAATCATCGCGTCGGATCAGAAGCGGCTCGTCGTCGACGCCTTCACGCGCTACCGGATCTCCGATCCGCTGCGCTTCTACCAGGCGGTGAACAACATCCCGCGGGCCAACTCGCAGCTTGCCTCGATCGTCAATGGTCAGGTTCGCGCGGTCCTCGCCGATGCCAGCTTCATCTCGGTGGTCCGGACCGACCGGTCGCGGCTGATGAGCCGTATCCGCGACGACGTGAACCGCGAGGCGGCCCGCTTCGGCATGACGGTCGTCGATGTCCGCCTGCGTCGGGTCGATCTGCCGCAAGCGAACTCGCAGGCGGTGTTCCAGCGCATGCAGACCGAGCGTCAGCGCGAAGCTGCCGAGGCGCGTGCGCTTGGCGCCCAGCAGGCGCAGGAGATCCGGGCCCGCGCCGAGCGTGACGCGACCGTGATCGTCGCCGAAGCCCAGCGTCGTTCCGACGAGATCCGAGGCGAGGGCGAAGGCGAGCGGAACAAGGTCTTCGCCGAGGCTTTCGGCAAGGATCCCGAGTTCTTCACCTTCTATCGCTCGATGCAGGCCTATGAGGCGAGCATCAAGCCGGGGGACACGCGGATGTTGCTTTCGCCGGATTCGCCGTTCTTCCGCTACTTCAACGACCCTACGGGACGTCCCCAGAGCTCGGCTGCAACGCCGGCCCCGGCGGCCAATCCCTGATCGATAGCGAGCGTCGCGTATGTTGGATTTCATCGCGGCGCTCGGCCTCGTCTTCGCCATCGAAGGCATCCTGTTCGCCGCGATTCCAAATCTGGCGAAGGATGCGTTGCGCAGCGCAGCGGAGACGCCAGCAGACCGGATGCGGCTGATCGGTATCGGTTCAGCCGTGTTCGGGGTGCTCCTCGTCTGGCTGGTGCGCGTCGGGGTGTAGAAGCGGCGGTCGGAATGCTTGGTGACGTGATTGTGTGTCGCCCTTCCGCCGCAATTTGAGGTTCAATCTCTAGGCCAACATCCTGGCCGCACGATCGGCCTGCTTCTTCACGAGGACCCTGATTGATGGCACTGAAAATCGTTTCCGCTTCCGGGCTTGCGCGGGCCGCGCTCGTGGCCGGCGTCGCGGCGCTGCCGATGCTGGCGACGCCCGTGATCGCCCAGCCGCCGACGGGAGTGTCGCCGCTGGTCCAGGGGCAGATCTCGCTCGCCGACCTGGCCGAGCGGGTGATGCCGGCGGTGGTCAATATCTCGGCTGTCACGACGAGCGACACGCGCAGTCGCAACCTGCCGCAACTGCCGCAGCTCGGCCCCGATACGCCCTTCGGCGATCTGTTCGAGGAGTTCTTCAACCGCCGCGGTCAGGGCCAGCAGGGCCAGGGCCAGCCGCCGCAGCAGCGACGGTCTCAATCGGCCGGCTCGGGCTTCGTGATCGATTCCTCCGGCATCGTCGTCACCAACAACCACGTCATCGGCGACGCCAACGAAATCACGGTGATCTTCAACAGTGGCCTGCGCCTGAAGGCGGAGATCATCGGCAAGGACACCAAGGTCGATCTCGCGGTGCTGCGCGTGAAGCACGACAAGCCGCTCGATGCCGTCAAGTTCGGCGATTCCGACAAGATGCGGATCGGCGACCCTGTCATGGCGATCGGCAATCCGTTCGGTCTCGGCAGCTCCGTGTCGTCGGGCATCGTCTCGGCCCGCAACCGCGATATCCAGCAGGGCCCCTACGACACCTATATCCAGACCGATGCGGCCATCAACAAGGGCAATTCCGGCGGCCCGCTGTTCAACATGGCCGGTGAGGTCATTGGCATCAACACCGCGATCCTGTCGCCGACCGGCGGCTCCGTGGGCATCGGCTTTGCCGTTCCCTCGTCGCTGGCGGTCAATGTCGTCGATCAGCTCCGTGAGTTCGGCGAGACCCGCCGCGGCTGGCTCGGCGTCCGTATCCAGAGCGTCGACGACGCCACCGCCGAGGCGCTCGGTCTCGGCACGGCGCGCGGTGCGCTCGTTGCCGGCATCGATGACAAGGGCCCGGCCAAGCCGGCGGGGCTTGAAGTGGGCGATGTCATCGTCAAGTTCGACGGTAAGGAAGTGAAGGATTCGCGCGATCTGCCGCGGATTGTCGCTGGTACGGCGGTCGGCAAGGATGCGCCGATCACGGTGGTCCGCAAGGGCAAGGAAGTCGTCAAGACGGTCAAGCTCGGCCGGCTCGAGGATGGCGAGAAGGTCCAGCAGGCCTCTGCCAAGCCGAATGCCGAACCGGCCAAGCCCGCCGTGACCACGGCCTTGGGTCTGGAACTCTCGCAGCAGACGGACGAGCTCAGGAAGCGCTACTCCATCAAGGACGGCACCAAGGGCGTTGTGATCACCAAGGTCGATCCCAACTCCAATGCCGCCGACAAGCGCATCTCGATCGGTGAACTGATCGTCGAGGTTGGCCAGGAGGCGGTGAACTCGCCCGAGGACGTGACCAAGCGCCTGGATGCGCTGAAGAAGGAGGGCAAGAAGTCGGCTCTGCTTCTGGTCGCGAACGGCCAGGGTGAGGTTCGTTTCGTCGCGGTCACGATGAACTGACCAAGCTGGTCTTGGACAGGATCAAGGGCGGCCCTCGTGGCCGCCCTTTTCATTTCTCCGGATTGCGATCAGGCCGATGAGCAATTTGCATTGGTTGCGCTCCGTCCGGTATGCGATCAGGGCCGGGAGCAGCGGAGTGGATATGCGATGCGGATGAGCGAGATTCCTTTCGGAACGGTCGACTGGAGTTCAGTGGAGCCGGTGCGTCACCCAGGCGAGAAGGGCGAGGCGATCTGGCGCACGCGTTTCTTCGGACCGGCGGAAAATGCGATCAGGGTTCGCATGGTCGAGTACTCCGCGGGCTACGTCTCGGATCACTGGTGCTCGAAGGGGCATGTCCTGCTCTGCCTCGAGGGCGAACTGGAGACCGTGCTGGAAGACGGTCGCGCTTTCACGCTCCGGCCTGGCATGAGCTATCAGGTCGCCGATCAGGCCGAGGCGCATCGCTCACAGGCGCCCAGGGGCGCAAAGCTGTTCATCGTTGACTAAAGCATCGGCCCGAARAGTGGATTGCGGTTTTCGGGAWAGCCGATGCAAACACAAAGAGCATCGGCCGAAGGCGGATCGCGGGGCGATGCAGACATCGAAGCCTGGATTATCGGGCGGGATTCGCGATCCGGTGCGATAATTCAGGCTTGGATGATCTCGTCGCCGCGATAGCCCTGAGCGTAGAGCAGCGCCGTCAGATCCGCGTGGTCGAGCCGGGCATCTGCCGCAGCCGCTACCGCCGGCTTTGCTCTGAAAGCGACGCCAAGCCCGGCCTCGCCTAGCATCGCGAGATCGTTGGCGCCGTCGCCGACCGCCAATGTCGCTGCCCTTGAAAAGCCGCGCTGCTCGCGCAGTTCGACAAGCGAGTCCAGCTTGGCCTGTTTGCCGAGGATCGGGGCTTCGACTTCGCCGGTCAGGACGCCGTTTGCGACTAGGAGCGTGTTGGAACGATCTTCGTCGAAGCCGATGGTCGCGCCGAGCGGGCCCGTGAACACGGTGAAGCCACCCGAGACCAGCGCCGTATAGGCGCCGTTGGCGCGCATGGTGCGCACCAGTTGCCGGCCTCCGGGCGTCAGCGTGATGCGCTCGCGGATGATCTCGTCCACGACCGATGCCGGGACGCCCTTCAGCAGCGCCACGCGCTCGCGCAGCGCCGGTTCAAATGCAATCTCGCCGCGCATGGCGCGTTCGGTGATGCTTGCGACCTTGTCCTTGAGCCCGACATAGGCCGCGAGTTCGTCGATGCATTCCTGACCGATCATGGTCGAATCCATGTCGGCGAGAAACAGCGCCTTACGGCGTGTCGCCGCCGGCTGGACAATGATATCGACCGCGGTTCCGTCGAGCGCTGCACGAATGTCGGCTTCGAGCTTGCGTGCGTCCGACCCATCCGCGAAGAGGTCTGCTGCGACCTCGCCATCCAGGCGGGCTTGCCGGGTTACGCCGGATACGGCATTGGCGAGACGCGTCAGCAGGGCGTCGCTCAGCAGCGCCTGGCCGTGAGCGGAAACAAGTGTCGCGACGAGCATGAGAAGGACCGATTGAGCGTGGCGTACAGGGCGGTGCTCATCGCAGGTCCTACGGCGAGCGGCAAGTCCGCGCTGGCGATCGAGATCGCGCGCCGCTTTGGCGGAACCGTCGTCAATGCGGATTCGATGCAGGTCTATGCCGATCTGCGGATCATCACCGCGCGGCCGACGATCGACGATGAGGCGATGGTTCCTCACCGTCTCTATGGCCATGTCGATGGCGCCGTGAATCATTCGGCGATGCGCTATGTCGCCGATGTCAGCGCGATCCTCGACGAACTGGCGCGCAATGGGTCGCTTCCCGTGTTGGTCGGCGGGACGGGGCTCTACTTCAAGGCGCTGACCGAGGGCCTTTCGGAAATCCCGCCGGTGCCCGAGGCGGTTCGCTCGGCCTTTCGTGCCCATGCCGAGGCGCGCGAGACGGCTGCGCTCCATATCGAACTTCAACGCTGCGATCCCGTCATGGCCGAGCGGCTGCGGCCGAGCGACCGCATGCGGATCATGAGAGCACTGGAAGTCTTCGCCGCGACCGGGCGGTCGCTGGCGAGCTTTCAGGGCGCACGCAAGCCGGGCCCGCTGGACGGGGGAGCGCTGCTCCGGCTCTTCGTCTCGCCCGAACGCGATCTGGTGCGTGCCCGCATCGATCGACGCTTCGAGCAGATGATGGGGGAGGGCGCCCTGGAAGAGGTTGCTGCGCTACGGGCGCGCGGGCTCGATCCCCTGCTGCCGGTCATGCGCGCGCATGGCGTGCCGGGCCTGATCGCCCATCTCGACGGGGCGCTCAGCCTCGACGAAGCCATTGCGAGGGGGCAGGCCGACACGCGTGCCTATGCCAAGCGCCAGGTCACATGGTTCCGTCACCAGATGGCGGGCTGGCATGCTGTCGCACCCGAGGCCGCTCTCGGCTTTGCGCTTCGCGAGCTGGAGACGGGGGCCTAAGATCAGGCGGCTTCGGCGACGTCCGCCCCCGCGAAGCGGATGCAGTCGCGGCCTTCATGCTTGGCGCGGTACAAGGCGCTGTCGGCGCGCGCAAAGAACTCCGCGAAGCTCTCCGCACTCTCGCGGGTCGCGACCCCGAGGCTCGCAGTGACACGCAGGGACATCGTCTCGGAGGTCGGCAGTTCGCGCATCGTCAGCGCATCCTGGATACGATGGGCAATGCGCATCGCGGCTGCGGAGCCCGTGCGTGGCAGGAAGACGGCGAACTCCTCACCGCCGAAACGCCCAACCAGATCGCGCTCGGGCCTGACCAGGCCAAGCAGGAGATCGGCGAAGGCCCTGATCACGGCATCGCCGGCGACATGGCCATGCGTGTCGTTGACGCTCTTGAAGTGGTCGATGTCGACGATGATCAGGGACGCATCATCACCGTCCGTTTCGCACGCGAGGATCTCGCGATTGGCCTTCTCGATGAAGGAGCGCCGGTTCAGGAGTGCGGTCAGCGGATCTGTCTCGGCAAGGCGGCGCAGTTCCTGCTCGCGTTCCTCGCGCTGGCCGATCTCATGCGACAGCGCCCGTCGGGTCGCACGCTCCCTGCCGATCTCGAGCGCCAGCGTTGCGGCCCGGCTCTGCAGCGTCAGGTTCGCGATCATCAGCTCGGAAATGTCGGTGAGCGTGATCACCAGCCCGTCGCCGAGCGGCGCCAGTGCGAGCTGGAGCCAGATCTCACGGCCATTCACCGTAAAGCTGGATTCGAAGATGTCGTTGCGGCGCAGTTCGATGGCATAGAGGCAGCGGCGCCAGATCATGGCGTCAGAGAGGAAGGGCAGGCTCGTGCGGGCGTCCGTGTCGAGCAGGTTCTCGTCAGGATGGCCCGCCATCAGTGCTGCGCGGCGATTGGCGGTGATGATGATCGTGCGCTCGATATTGCCGTCATCGTCGCGTACGGCCCGCAATGCGACAATGCCGCTGGGCGAGGTCTCCAGAACCGTGGTCAGCAGTTCCTCGCGGAATTGCAGCGGCCGGCTGAAGACGACAAGGAAGCGATCGCCATTTGCGCCGGTGGTCGGCAGGACCAGCCGCTCCCAGAGGCAGACCCGGACGGTCTTGAGGGAGCGATGCACCGAATACATCGGCTTGCCGTGCGTCAGGGCCTGATCATAGCATTGGATCGTGAACCGGGCGACCTGAGGGGTCATCTGCGAGATGCGTTCGCCCTGCCGGCTGCCGCCGACATAGCGTGTGATCTCGCGGCCGTAATGCTCATAGCGATAGTCGCCGTCTCCGGTCGGGACACACACCATGAGGTCGTCGCCGAAGCGGGGCATGAGGTCCTTGAGCAGCGCCTCGTAGGAGACGCCGCCTGCGCCAGGGGCATGCAGGGCAAAGCGCTGCAGAAGTTCGGCCACTTCCGGCGCATGGGCGCGTTCGACGATATTTTCGGTGTGCACTTCCTGATACATGGCGGCCCCGTTTCGCGCGCAAGGACCTTAGCAAGGCCGTTCTTGAAAAAGTGTTCCCTTTCGTCATGGGATTTTCGGAACTGAGGGCCATGAGTTTTTGCAGCTTGACCATGCCAAACCGGTCGTCTAGCGTGCCGCAATTATCGCAAAGGATGTCGGGCGCGATGCGCAAGCTTATTCTCGTACGGGTGCGCTGGTAGGGGGCGGTTGAACAAACCGCTTGGCCCCTGACGCCAGCGCACGCCCAGGCCCCTCCGAGGGCCTTTTTTATTGCCCGATTTTCCCTGAACTGACCCGAAGACCCCCGAGGAGAGCGACATGAGCGAGATGATGACCGGCGCGGAAATGGTCGTCCGTGCGCTTCAGGATCAAGGCGTCGAACATCTGTTCGGCTACCCCGGCGGCGCCGTGCTGCCGATCTATGACGCGCTCTTCCTCCAGGACAAGGTGAAGCACATTCTGGTCCGGCACGAGCAGGGTGCCGTCCATTCAGCGGAAGGCTATGCGCGCTCCTCGGGCAAGGTTGGCTGCGTCCTGGTGACCTCCGGCCCCGGCGCGACCAACGCCGTCACCGGATTGACCGACGCGCTGCTCGACTCGATCCCGGTTGTCGTCATCACCGGGCAGGTCCCGACGCATCTGATCGGCTCCGACGCCTTCCAGGAATGCGATACGGTCGGCATCACGCGTTCCTGCACCAAGCATAATTATCTCGTGAAGAGCATCGCGGATCTGCCGCGCATCCTGCACGAGGCTTTCTATGTCGCCGCCAACGGCCGTCCCGGGCCGGTCGTCGTCGACATTCCGAAGGACATCCAGTTCGCCAAGGGCGAGTACACCCGCCCGCGCGACAACCAGCACAAGACTTACCGTCCGACGGTCAAGGGCGACCTGAACAAGATCAGGGCCGCGGTCGAACTGATGGCCAAGGCGAAGCGCCCGATCTTCTACACAGGCGGCGGCGTCATCAATTCCGGCACGCACGCGTCGGCGCTGCTGCGCGAACTGGCGCGGCTGACCGGCTATCCTGTCACCTCGACACTGATGGGGCTGGGCGCTTTCCCGGCGGCCGACAAGCAGTGGCTCGGGATGCTGGGCATGCACGGCACCTACGAAGCCAATCTTGCGATGCATGACTGCGACGTCATGATCAATATCGGCGCACGCTTCGACGACCGCATCACCGGTCGGCTCGACGCGTTCTCGCCGCACTCGAAGAAGATCCATGTCGATATCGACCCGTCCTCGATCAACAAGAACGTCAAGATCGACATCGGCATCGTCGGTGATTGTGCCCATGTCCTGGAGGACATGGTCCGGATCTGGCGCGAGACGAGCCCACAGGTCGACAAGGAGGCCTTGAAGGGCTGGTGGGAGCAGATCAGCGGCTGGCGCGCGCGCAACAGCCTCGGTTACAAACAGTCCGGTGCGGTCATCAAGCCGCAATACGCGATCGAGCGGCTCTATGAGCTGACCAAGGACCGCGACACCTACATCACCACCGAAGTCGGCCAGCACCAGATGTGGGCGGCGCAGTACTTCCACTTCCAGGAGCCGAACCGCTGGATGACCTCCGGCGGACTCGGCACCATGGGCTACGGCCTGCCGGCGGCAATCGGCGTGCAGATGGCCCATCCGAAGGCGCTTGTCGTCGACATCGCCGGCGAAGCCTCGATCCTGATGAACATGCAGGAGATGTCGACGGCGGTGCAGCACCGGCTGCCGGTCAAGATCTTCATCCTGAACAACGAATATATGGGCATGGTTCGTCAGTGGCAGGAACTGCTGCATGGCGGGCGCTATTCGGAGAGCTWTTCGGCTTCGTTGCCCGATTTCGTGAAGCTCGCCGAAGCCTATGGCGGCCACGGCATCCGCTGCTCGGATCCGGACCAACTCGATGACGCTATCCGCGAGATGATCGATACGCCAAAGCCGGTGATCTTCGACTGCCTTGTTGCGAAGGAAGAGAACTGCTTCCCGATGATCCCGTCGGGCAAGGCCCATAACGAGATGATCCTGCCCGATTTCGAGGGAAATACGGGCGATATCATCGATGCCAGGGGCAAGCAGCTTGTCTGACGATCGGCAAGCGGGCGAGGAGGCGCGGGCATGAGCACGATCGGCCTGATCGGCGGCATGAGCTGGGAATCGACTGCGGTTTATTACCGGCTGCTCAATGAGCGGGTGCGCGCCCTTCGGGGCGGGCTGCACTCGGCGGATGTGCTGCTGCATTCGCTCGATTTCGCGCCGATCGCCGAGATGCAGGCGAGCGGGGACTGGGCTGCGGCCGGCCATCTCCTGGCCGACAGCGCCATCCGGCTCGAGCGGGCGGGCGTGAACTGTATCCTGCTGTGCACCAATACCATGCACAAGCTGGCGGACCGGATCACGGCTGCGACTCGCGTGCCGTTCCTGCATCTGGCCGACGTGACCGCGACGGCGATCCGCAAAAGCCCGTCGCGGCGGCCGCTCTTGCTGGCGACGCGCTTCACGATGGAACAGGCTTTCTATCGCGAGCGCCTCGCTGCGTTCGGCGTCGAGGCCATGGTTCCCGATGCCGAACAGCGCGACGATGTCCATCGCATCATCTACGAGGAACTCTGCCGTGGCCGGATCGAGCCTGCCTCGAAGGCACGCTATCTCGACATCGTCGCAGCGGCCGTAAGGCAGGGCGCGGACGGGGTGATCCTTGGCTGCACCGAGATCACCCTCCTGGTCTCGCAAGCGGATTTCGACATCCCGGTCTTCGACACCACGGCGCTGCATGTCGAAGCGGCGCTCGATTTTGGCCTGGAAACGGCGAGCCAGGCTGCATGAAGCTCCTGATCGGAAACAAGTGCTACTCGTCCTGGTCGCTGCGGGCCTGGCTCCTGCTGCGCGCCAAGGGCATTGCCTTCGATGAGAAGCTCGTCCTGCTCGACGAGCCTGGCTTCAAGGAGGCGATCTTCGCCGAGGCTCCGGGCAGCGGCGGCACCGTGCCAACGCTGGTCGACGGGGACATTGCGGCGTGGGAGACGCTCGCGCTCATGGAATACCTGCATGACAGCTATCCCGATCTCGGGATCTGGCCAAGGGGCCGGGCGGCGCGCGCCCATGCCCGTGCCATGTCGAGCGAGATGCATGCCGGCTTCTTTGCGTTGCGCCGGGCCTGTCCGATGAATCTCGGCAAGCGCTTTGCGGCACGCGATCGCGGGGGCGACGTCGCGAAGGATGTCGCCCGTATCACTGCACTCTGGCGCGAGGCTCGCTCCCGCTTCGGCGAGGCGGAGGGAGGGCCTTTTCTCTTCGGCGGCTTCTCGGCAGCCGATGCCATGTATGCGCCCGTCGTCACAAGGCTCGATACCTATTCGATCCCGGTCGACCCGGTCAGTGCGGCCTATATGGCCGCGGTGCTCGACCATCCCTCCTATCGGGATTGGCTGACGGCCGCCCTGGCCGAGCCCTGGATCGTAACCCAGGACGAGGTCGACGAGCCCGCCATCGCCAATCTCCGTCACGTCTAGTTCCGAATTCCGCTTCAGCTCCTGCAGGTGTCCGATGCCGACGTCAGCCACGCATTATCCGAACGCTCCCAAGATCCAGCCGGTCGCCCGCCACACGCTGGCGGTGATCGTCGACAATGAACCGGGCGTTCTCGCCCGCATCGCCGGGCTGTTCTCGGGCCGCGGCTACAATATCGAGAGCCTCACCGTCTCGGAAACCGAGCACGAGAAGCACATCTCGCGCATCACCGTGGTCACGTCGGGCACCGCCAACGTCATCGAGCAGATCAAGGCACATCTCGACCGGCTGGTGCCCGTGCACCGGGTCGTCGACCTGACGCTGCAGGGCGAGGCGCTGGAGCGCGAGCTTGCATTGGTCAAGGTCGTCGGCAAGGGCGACCATCGGGTCGAGGCAATGCGGCTTGCGGCGGCGTTCGGCGCGCGCACACTCGATGCCTCCCTGACCTCCTTCGTCTTCGAGCTCACGGGCTCGACCGAGGAGATCGAGCGGTTCATCAAGCTGATGACCGTGGTCGGGCTCACCGAGGTCTCGCGCACGGGCATCGCGGCGATGAGCCGTGGCCCTGAGGCGATGTGATCTAGGGCGATGGATGCGGCTTCGCTTAATATGGTGGCGCTTGCGCTCGGGGGGGCCGGGTTCGGCTGCTTCGCCTGGCCGATCATCCAGCGGCTCAATGGCAAGGCGCCGGCCGAA
Organism: Allobosea sp. P1_A7; assembly: GCF_056406775.1. Classification (NCBI taxonomy): domain Bacteria; kingdom Pseudomonadati; phylum Pseudomonadota; class Alphaproteobacteria; order Hyphomicrobiales; family Alloboseaceae; genus Allobosea; species Allobosea sp. P1_A7. The sequence continues at coordinate 15,845 of NZ_JBFTZN010000020.1, read as the reverse complement.
GCTCCCGGCAGCGGCAAGAGCCTGCGTTCGCCGCTGTGGTGGGCGGGCTTCCTGCTGACGATTGCGGCGATCTTCCTGCAGCGCATCGCGAGCCAGCAGGCGGGAGGAGGCTAGCCTCCCGCGGCAGCCTCAGCCGCTGAAGCCGCCCGCGTCGAGAAATGCGCGCTCGTCGGGTGTCGTGTCGCGACCGAGAACGGTGTTGCGATGCGGGAAGCGGCCGAAGTCGCGGATGATGTCGCGATGGATGATCGCGTATTTGGTGCTGTCTTCATCGCCGGAGGCACGGCTCAATTCGATGCAACGCTCCTGGTGTTCCAGCTCTTCGGAATGCATGAAGGGCATGTAGAAGAAGCGCCGCTCCGGATTGGTGAAGTGCTGGTCGAAGCCGCGGGCGATGGCGCGCTCTGCGACCTCGACAGCGAGATCATCGCTGGCAAAGGCCTCGGGCGAGCCGCGATACAGGTTGCGCGGAAACTGGTCCAGCAGGATGAGCAGCGCATAGGCGCCTTCGGGGGTCTCTTCCCAGGCACTGAGCCCGCCTGCGGCTGCGGCGCGCTGGACCTCGAGAAAGCGATTGCGGATGTCGTGGTCGAAGGCGTCGTCCTTGGCGAACCACTTATCCGGTCCGGCTTGTCGCCAGAAGGCGACGGTCTCGGCAGCCGTAGGCAAGTTCATACGGAATCTCCAGATCGGGTAACATGTTGGCGGTGAAGCGCAATTGCGCCAACCGGCGGGACGGATCGCGGCGCAGATTGACGCATTCCGGGCGGAAGGGAAACCCGGCCGGGCCCGTGCCGAGGATCTTCGCAGGCTGGCCCTTGCGCTCAGAAAAACCTTCCTGTAGATACCGAACCGTAACGTACGGTACTGATCCTTGAGCGCCATTTCCGAGACATCGAGCGAAGGACTGACGGCCCGGCAGCAGGCCGTGCTGGATGCTGTCCTTAGCCTGATGGTCGAGAGGGGCGAGCACCTGACCATGACGGCTGTCGCCCGGCGTGCGAGCTGCTCGAAGGAAACCCTCTACAAGTGGTTCGGCGATCGTGACGGCCTGCTGACCGCGACCGTGCAGTGGCAGGCCTCGAAGGTGCGCGCCGGCAATTATGATCGCCAGAAACTCGATGCCCTGACGCTGCGCGAAAGTCTGACGCGTTTTGCGACGAACTGGCTCAATGTGATCACCAGCGACACCTCGATTGCACTGAACCGGATTGCTATCAGCCAGGCCGGATCGAAGGCCGGCAATCTCGGCGGGATCGTGCTGGCAAACGGACGTGTCGCCATCGGCGAACGCCTGAAGCCGGTTCTCGACGCAGGCCGCGAGGCGGGGCTCCTGGCTTTCGATGATACGGAGACCGCCTTTCGCACATTCCTCGGCCTTGTCGGGCGCGATGTGCAGATCAGGCTGCTGCTGGGTGATGCGCTCGTGCTGAGCCCAGCGGAGAACGAGCGCGATGCAGCGCGCGCGACCGATCAATTCCTCACTCTGTACGGCGCGGTTGAAGCCGCTCCGGGCAAAGAAAAACCCTAACGCGAGACCAAGGAGCAACCTATGCGCGTTTATTACGACCGCGATGCGGACATCAATCTGATCAAGGGCAAGAAGGTCTGCATCGTCGGCTACGGCTCGCAGGGCCATGCCCACGCGCTCAACCTGCGCGATTCCGGCGTGAAGGACGTGATCATCGCCCTGAAGGCCGGCTCGGCCACCCGCAAGAAGGCCGAAGAAGCCGGTTTCAAGGTCATGACCCCGGCCGAGGCCGCCAAGACCGCCGACATCATGATGATGCTCACCCCTGACGAGCTGCAGGGCGACATCTATCGCGACGAACTGCATGGCAACATGAAGGAAGGCGCGGCACTGCTCTTCGCGCACGGCCTCAACGTGCATTTCAACCTGATCGAGCCGCGCAAGGACCTCGACGTGCTGATGGTCGCGCCGAAGGGCCCCGGCCACACCGTGCGCTCGGAGTATCAGCGCGGCGGCGGCGTGCCGACCCTGATCGCGATCCACCAGGACGCCACCGGCAACGCCCACGATCTCGGCCTGTCCTACGCTTCGGCCAATGGCGGCGGTCGCGCCGGCATCATCGAGACCACCTTCAAGGAAGAGTGCGAGACCGACCTCTTCGGCGAGCAGGYCGTGCTCTGCGGCGGCCTGGTCGAGCTGATCAAGGCTGGCTACGAGACCCTGACCGAGGCCGGCTATGCACCCGAGATGGCCTATTTCGAGTGCCTGCATGAAGTGAAGCTGATCGTCGACCTCATCTATGAGGGCGGCATTGCCAACATGAACTATTCGATCTCGAACACCGCCGAGTTCGGCGAGTATGTCACCGGCCCGCGCATCATCACCGCCGAGACCAAGGCCGAGATGAAGCGCGTGCTGACCGACATCCAGTCGGGCAAGTTCACCCGCGACTGGATGCTCGAGAACAAGGTCAACCAGACCTCGTTCAAGGCCACCCGCGCCCGCATGGCCGCGCACCCGATCGAGGAAGTCGGCGCCAAGCTGCGCGACATGATGCCCTGGATCAAGGCCAAGGCGCTGGTCGACAAGACCAAGAACTGATCGGGCTCAGGCTCTGACCCACGGACTTGGCGAGCCGGTGCAATACCGCTCGCCAAGCGCCTGAGAGGGTTAACAAATCATTGATTCCGAGAGGGCGGATGCAGTAATGTGTCCGCCCTCTCGCCTTTCCGGGCGTGGAACCGGTTCCAGTCCGATGCGTTCGTCGAGGCAGTCGTACGTGGAGGCGGCCATGAGGACGATGAACCTGAACAGTGTCATTGACAGTCCTATCTGTGCGCGGGCCTTGCTTGCAGTGTCGCTCGTGATCGTATTCGCCGCGGTGTTCGGACTTTTCGGATACTGAAGGGCGTTTGCGTCAGGCGGCAGGATTTGGCGAAGAACCCGGTACCATCGAAAACGGAAAAGGCCTCCGGCGTTTTGCGCCGGAGGCCTTTCTCCTCGCAGGGATAGCGGGGGTCAGAAGGTGATCTTGTCCTTGATGTCGGACTCGACATTCGAGGGCAGGACGCTGCGCTTCACGAGATCATTGAAGTCTTTGAACTTCGCCTTGGAGCGCTCCTCGATGATTTTCTTGGAGCGCGCTTCGCCGATGCCCTTGAGACTGTCGAGTTCGGCGGCGGTCGCGGTGTTGATGTTGATCTTCTTGACCTGAGCGGCGGCTGCGGGCTGTGCAGGCTTGGCGGCTGTGCCAGCGGCGGGCACTGCGGGCGTCGTGACTGGGGCCGGGGCACGTGCGGGGGCGCTCGGCTGCGTGGCGGGCTGTTGTGCGAAGGCGAAGCCGGCGGTCAGCGCGAGGGCGACGATCGGCGAGATGATGCGCGAAAGGCTCATGGTTGGACTCCATAGTCCTGCCCCGGGAGGGTAGCATCGGACAGGCGCCGGGTCGCCCGCCTCGACAACGCCGGCAGCCTGGAGCCGTTCGGCGTGCCGCGTCAGATCCGCACTGGTGAGTGGCGATATCGCGACGCAACGCCGTCAATTCGCGCCTTCTGGCCTGAACCCGCCCTGAATGCGCCGTTCAGTGTTCGGACGGTTTTCGGGATCAGCGCGTGACGAACTCGGCCAGCCGTCCGGCACCATAGAGCAGGCCAAAGCCCCATGCGAAAGACGCGGCCCAGTTGGCGAGCTGGAACGGCAGGAACGGCATCTTCACGATGCCGGCGACGATGGCGATGACCGCCCGCAGCGGCCCGAAGAAGTGGCCAATGAGAATGCTGAAGATGCCCCATTTCTCGAAGAAGGCATGTCCCTTCTCGAGCAGTTCAGGGTTCTTCTTGAGCGGCCAGCTTTCTCCGATGCGCGGGCCGAGCACGAGGCCGGCCCAATAGGAGATCCAGAAGCCGCACCCCGCGCCGAGCGAGGCCGCGAAAGCCAGCGGAACCAGGTCGAGACCGGAGGCTCCCGCCGCCGCGCCGAAGGCGGTGAAGAACACCGTGGCGGGTACGAGCCAGGACAGCACCGCCACACATTCGGCGAAGGCCACCAGAAAGACGATCGGGATCGCCCATTGCTGGTTGGTGCGCATGAACTCGACGAGTCCCTGCATCAGGCTTTCGAGTTGGTGCATGACGGGCGAGATCTTTCAGGCCAAGGCGCTGGCTTATCGCTGTCTCGGGCCGTGGATGCAACAGCTGCGCGCTGCGGCGAATCTGCCGGGCAAGACCAAGGTTGGGTTGCCTTCCGGAGGCGATCACCTAGAGTTTCGCCAAACGAACGCGATATTCGGCCAGGGCGCTTGGCGCAGCAGGCCGTTGGGGAACGCTTTATGGAGCTTCAAGACCGCCTGCACGCTGGTGCGGGCTCTGCTGGCGTGCCCGGGGCGGATACCGCGCCGGCTGTCAATCTCAGCGGCATCGACATCACCTTCCAGCTTGCAGGCGGGCATCGCTACAAGGCGGTGACCGGCATCGATCTCACCGTCTCGGCCGGGGAGTTTGTTTCGGTCGTGGGGCCGACCGGCTGTGGAAAGTCGACCTTGCTCAATGCTGCGGCCGGGCTGCTGACCCCGTCTGCCGGCAAGGTCGGGATATTCGGTAAGCCGCTCTCGGGGCTGAATGTGCGCGCGGGCTATCTCTTCCAGCAGGACGCGCTGATGCCGTGGAAGACGGCGCTGCAGAATGTCGCCGTGGCGCTGGAGCCGATGGGTGTACCGGCTGCGGAGGCTGATGCGCGTGCGCGAGACTGGCTTGGCCGTGTCGGTCTGCGCGCTTTCGTCGATCGATATCCGCATATGCTCTCGGGTGGTCAGCGCAAGCGCGTCAGCCTCGCGCAGATGCTGATCCGCAATCCCGAGATTTTGCTGATGGACGAGCCGTTCGGACCGCTCGATGCGCAGACCCGGCAGATCATGGGCAACCTGCTGCTGGATCTCTGGTCGAAGGATCGAAAGGCGTTGATCTTCGTCACCCATGATCTCGAGGAGGCGATCGCGCTCTCCGACCGCGTCGTGGTGATGTCGGCGGGGCCGGCCGCCGGAATCGTCGCCGATTACAGGGTCACCCTGCCGCGCCCGCGCGACATCGCAGAGATCCGGCTGGAAAAGGCCTTCCACGAGATCCATCGCGACATCTGGTCGTCGCTGCGCATCGAGGTGCAGAAGGCTTACGCCATGGGCGAAGGCAAGGAACTGGTGCAGGGAGACGCCTCGTGAACCGCCTGACGCTCCTTGCACTGCAGATTCTCGTCGCGATCGTGTTCCTGCTGATCTGGCACGTCTTCACCGTCTATCCGCTGCTCGGCGACACCAAGACGATCCAGTTCTTCTTCTCGACGCCGCTGCAGGTCCTCGGCCGAACCTGGACCCAGCTGACGGGCGGCGACATCTATTTCCATCTCGGCATCACGCTGACCGAGACCGTGCTCGCCTTCGTCATCGGCTCGGCTGCAGGCATCTTCTTCGGCTTCACCTTCGCGCGCCGGCAACTGATGGCGGCGGTGTTCGACCCCTATATCAAGGCGGCCAATGCGCTGCCGCGCGTGGTGCTGGCGCCGATCTTCGCGCTCTGGTTCGGCCTCGGCATCTGGTCGAAGGTGGCGCTCGGCTTCACGCTGGTCTTCTTCATCGTCTTCTTCAACGTCTACCAGGGTGTCCGCGAGGTCTCACCGACCGTGCTCGCCAATGCCCGCATGCTCGGCATGAACGAGCGCCAGCTCTTCCGCCATGTCTACTGGCCGTCGGCCCTGACCTGGATGTTCTCCTCTCTGCACACCTCTGTCGGCTTTGCGCTGGTCGGTGCGGTCGTCGGCGAATATCTCGGTTCGTCGGCCGGCCTCGGCTACAAGATCCATGAGGCTGAGAGCGTCTTCGACGTCACCGGCGTGTTCTCCGGCATGCTGATCCTGGCGCTCTTCGTCATCGTGATCGATTCGCTTGTCACTTTCGTCGAGAAGCGCCTGTTGGTCTGGCGACCCGGACAGAGCGCGACCACGACGACTTAGATCATCAGACCGGATATCGTATCCAGTCTAATGATCTCTTCATCTGTATTTGCGTCGGCCTTCCCGAAAACCGCAATCCACTTTTCGGGCCGATGCTTTAGGGCGGCGCGGGCGGTTCACCCCGCACTTGCTGTCTCGGGGCGCTGCTGACGAGCCTTGAGCCCGACAGCGGCGCTGTTTTCGATCAGGGTCAGGAAGGCTGTTGCGACCGGGCGAAGCGTCTCGGCCGGCAGCGATACGGCCTGCAAGGTGCGTCGGAGGTTCGGGCGAAGGGGGATCGCGACGACGCCGCGGCTGTCGTCGAGGGCAAGCTCGGGCATGATCGTCAGGCCGAGCCCTTCACGCACCATGCTGAGCAGGGTCGCGTTGTCGCGCACGAGGCAGGCGATTTCGGGATGGCTGGCCGCTGCTGCCAGGAGTTCCTGGATGAGCGTTTCGCAGCCCCCTCCCGAGAGCAGCATGCGTTGCCCGTCCAGGGCAGTGAGTGGGAGCGAGGCCCGGGATGCAAGCTCGTGGTCGGCGGGAACAACGACGAGGTAGTCGTCGGAATAGACCGGGCGGGCTGCCAGTTCGGGATGGGTGCGGCTGGTGATGCCGATCTCGACCACCCCGGCCTGGATCCAGGCGGTGACCTCCGGATCCGTCCCTTCGTACAAGCTCACGGTAATGCCGGGATGCTCGGTGCGCAGGCGCCGCAGCCATGCGGGCAGCAGCCGGATGGCTGCGCTCTGGACGACGCCGATCCGCAAGGTGCCGCTCAATTTGCCGGCAAGTCCGCTGCACGTGCCGAGCCTTTCGACGGCCGCGAGTACCGCACGCGTCTCGGCAAGGGCCGCTTCGCCGGCTGCCGTCAGCGCCAATCCATCGCGGCCGCGCAGCAGCAACGCGGCGTCCAACGCCCGTTCCAGTCCCGCGACTGCCTGGCTCACGGCTGACTGCGACAGGCAGAGGCGGTCGGCTGCGACCGTGAAGCCGCCATGTTCGACGACGCCGGCGAAACAACGCAGCTGCACCAGAGTGACATTAGGTGGCATGATCGAGGGGTATTCCGAGGATTAATTGGACTGATCTTATCCACGTCCTTAACCCGGCCACCGCAACGCACTCAAGGCCAGGGATGGGGCTCGATGACCGCCGTATCAGACAGATTGACCGTGGGCCTGGCCCAGATCGCTCCGGTCTGGCTCGATCGCGATGCCACCCTGGGGAAGGTGGCCAACTGGATCGCGCGCGCCGCCGCGGCAGGGTGCGGCTTCGTCGCGTTCGGGGAGGCGCTGGTGCCGGGTTATCCCTTCTGGATCGAACATACCGACGGGGCGCGCTTTGAATCGTCGCTGCAGAAGGAGATTCACGCGCATTATCTGGATCAGGCCGTTCAGATCGAGGCCGGCCATCTGGCTGCGGTCTGCGCTGCGGCGCAGCGCGGCGGCATCGCGGTCATGCTCGGCATCATCGAGCGGCCGGCAGATCGCGGCGGGCACAGCGTCTATTGCTCGCGCGTGCATATCGGTGCGGATGGCATGATCGCGTCGGTGCATCGCAAGCTGATGCCGACCTATGAAGAGAGGCTGAGCTGGGCGCCGGGCGACGGACATGGTCTTCAGGTGCACCGTGTCGGGGCCTTCACGGTTGGCGGGCTGAACTGCTTCGAGAACTGGATGCCGCTGTCGCGAGCAGCGCTGTACGCGCAGGGTGAGAATCTGCATGTGGCGCTTTGGCCGGGGAACCTCCGCAACACGGTGGATACGACCTGCTTCCTGGCGCGCGAGGGACGCAGCTACGTACTGGCGGTCTCGGGACTGATGCGCAAGCAGGATGTGCCGGCCGGCAGTCCTGCTGCTGCCATGCTGGAAACCTGCCCCGAGATCCTCGCTGATGGCGGCTCCGGCATCGCCGGCCCGGACGGCAAATGGGTGATCGAGCCCGTGACGGGGCGCGAGGAGCTTCTCGTTGCGACGCTTGATCATCGCGAGGTCAGGCGCGAGCGCCAGAATTTCGATCAGGCCGGACACTATGCCCGCCCGGATGTGACACGCCTCGTCGTCAACCGGACCCGGCAGGGCGTTGCGTCCTTCCGGGACGAGGGGACGCTGTAGCGACGCGGGCTCACTGGCGTTCGCCTGGGGGGACTCAGACGAAAGTTGCGCTCCGGGCCTCGGGCTGATCGGGGAGGCGAGGTTGCCCGTGCCGGGCAATCTCGCCTATCGTCGGGGCCGACTGCGCCAGTTCAGAAGCGCAAACCGATCCCATCAGGAGGAAATTCGATGAGCTTCACCCGTCGCGGCGCGCTGGCCGCGCTCGCCTTGTCCACCTCTCTCGGCTTCGTGCCGTTTGGCGCACAGGCCCAGACGGCCGAGAAGCCGAATGTCACGCTCGGCGTCGGCGGCAAGCAGCTGCTCTATTATCTTCCGCTGACGGTCGCGGAGAAGAAGGGCTTCTTCAAGGAGCAGGGGCTCGACGTCACGATCAACGATTTCGGCGGTGGCGCGAAGTCGTTGCAGGCCCTCGTCGGCGGCTCGGTCGATGTCGTGACCGGCGCCTATGAGCATACCATCCGGATGCAGGCCAAGGGCCAGGACATCCGCGCCGTGGTTGAGCTCGGGCGTTTCCCGGCGATCACCATCGCCGTGCGCAAGGAGCTTGCCGACAAGGTCAAGTCCGCGGCCGATTTCAAGGGCTTGAAGATCGGCGTCACCGCGCCCGGCTCCTCGACCTCGCTGACCGCGCAATATGCCATGGTCAAGGCCGGCTTGAAGGCGACCGACGCGCCGATCATCGGTGTCGGTGCCGGCGCCAGCGCCGTTGCCGCGATCAAGCAAGGCCAGGTCGACATCATCTCGCATCTCGATCCCGTGACCTCGAAGCTCGAAGCGGATGGCGATGTCGTGGCGCTGATCGACACCCGCACCGAGGCCGGTACCAAGGCGCTGTTCGGCGGCTCAAACCCTGCTGCCGTGCTCTATCTCAAGAATGATTTCGCCGAGAAGAACCCGGTCACGACGCAGAAACTCGTCAACGCGCTGGTCAAGTCCCTGAAATGGCTGGAGACGGCCAAGCCCGAGGATGTCGCCGATCTCGTCCCCGCCGAATACCATCTCGGCGACAAGCCGCTCTATCTGCGCGCCGTCAAGAATTCGCAGGAAAGCTATTCGCGCACCGGCATTTCCACACCAGATGCGATGAAGAGCATGTATGATTCGCTGAAACTGCTCGATCCTGAGCTTGCGACCTCGAATGTCGACCTGAGCAAGACCTTCATCGACAGCTTCGCGAAGAAGGCGGCTGCCGGATCGTAGTCTCTCGACTTCTTTCTGTAGGCCGGTCAAACTCGGCTCTTCCATTGGGAGAGCCGAGATGACCGAGCGCGCTGCGATCGAGACCTTGCTCCTGAGCGCCTATGAGGCGCGTGTGCAGGGGGATCTCGATGGAGTGATGGCCTTCTTCCATCCCGATTGCCGGTTCCATTTCATGGGAGCGGAGGATCTCGGACCCATGTGCAGCCCCCAGACGGGCTGTGCCGCGGTTCGGGAGCAGATGGCCGGGCTGATCGGCACGTTCGCCTTCTCGAAGTTCAGGACGCTGGGGCTGCTCGTCGAAGGCGCTCGCGCCTCGTTTCACTGGAGCGCCGATGTCACCCATGTGCCGACCGGTCGTACCCAGAGCTTCGAGGCGGTCGATCTGATCACCGTCGAGGACGGCAAGGTGCGAAGCCTGACGGAGTTCACCGATACGGCCAGCGTGATGCGTCTCGGCTCGGCCTGATCTGCGTTTGTCATCGCCTGCATCAACGCTTTCGATTTGCTCCCGGCGCGGCAACCGCTAGGTTCGCCGCGTCGTTTCGTTGAAGGCTTGTGCTGCGCGCCATGAACATCCTCTCGATCCAGTCCCATGTCGCTTTTGGCCATGTCGGCAACGCCTCCGCCGTTTTCCCGATGCAGCGACTCGGGGTCGAGGTCTGGCCGATCCACACCGTGCAGTTCTCGAATCATACGGGCTACGGGGACTGGAAGGGCCGGGTCTTCGATGGCGGCATGATCGACGAGGTGATGGAAGGCATTGCCGAACGTGGCGTGCTGCCGGGCTGCGACGGCGTGCTCTCCGGCTATATGGGATCGGCCGATATCGGCCACGCCATCCTGTCTGCCGTCGAACGGGTCCGCGCGGCCAATCCCAATGCGCTCTATTGCTGCGACCCGGTGATCGGCGATGTCGGGCGCGGCATTTTCGTGCGGCCAGGCATTCCCGAGTTCATGCGCGAACAGGCGGTGCCGGCTGCCGATATCGTCACGCCGAACCAATTCGAGCTCGAACTCCTGACCGATATCGAGGTGAAGACCATTGCTGACGCGCACCGCGCCGTCGAAACGCTGCGCGATGCCGGGCCGAAAGTCGTGCTGGTGACATCGCTGGTCACGGAAGAAACGCCAGCGGATGCGATCGACATGATAGCGGCGGACGCGAAAGGCGCCTTCCGGGTACGCACACCAAAGATCGATATCAGCGTCAATGGTGCGGGCGATGCGATCGCCGCACTCTTCTTTGTCCACTATATGCGCGAGGGATCGGCCGCCGCTGCCCTCAGCAAGGCCTCGTCCTCGATCTATGGCCTGCTGAAGCGGACGAAGGAGGCCGGCTCGCGCGAGATTCTGACGGTGGCCGCGCAGGATGAGTTCGTGACGCCTTCGCAGCTCTTCACGCCTCAAGCGATCTGAGCCGCAGGCTGAACGCGATGAAACTGCGCGTCGGCACCTTCAATGTCGAAAACCTGCTGACGCGCCACCGCTTCGAGAATGGCGGGCGCATCGACACCTCTGCGGCGATGTCGCTCTTTCATTTTCCGCGCGCCGATCAGCGCGATGCCGTCGAGCGCTCGCTCGCGGTGGCGCTTGAGGACGACAAGCGGCAGATGACGGCACTCGCCATCGCCGAGGCGCAGGCCGATATCTGGATGCTGCAGGAAGTGGACTCGCTCGCGAGCCTGCAGGCGTTCTTTGCCAATTACGTCCACCGTACCGCCGATCACCGCTACGGCCATTTCGCCCTGATCGACGGCAATGACAGGCGCGACATCGATATCGGCTTTGGCGCCCGGCGCGATCTGCTGGCGCCCCAGGCGGTCCGTGTCGTCTCGCACAAGGACCTCAGCTTCGGCCAGGCCGGCGCCTATGATCCTTTGCTCGCGCGGTTCGGCATCAGGCCGGGCGACAGGGTCTTTGCCCGCGATTGCCTCGCCGTCGAGCTGAGCTTCGGTGACCGTTCGCTGACGCTCTTCGGTTGCCATTTCAAGTCGATGAACAATGGCCGCGACGATGGCCGGCAGGAGACCCTGCCGATCCGGCGGGCGGAGGCCCTGGCCGTCAGGCACATCGTCAAGGCCTGGTTCGGGGCGTCTTGGCGCGAAGCCAACTGGATCGTGCTGGGTGATCTCAACGGTTATCGCCATGGCCTTGGCCCACTTGGCGAGCTGGTCGACGAAGGGGATAGCGGCATCGAGCCGTTGCTCGAGGATTTCGCTGTCGACCCGATCGTGCATCTGCCCCAGCATGAGCGCTGGACGCATTTCCGGCGCTACTGGTYGGAGGCCGAACAGCGGCTCATCGACAGCCATATGCCTCTGGACCATATTCTGCTGTCGCCGGCGCTGGCGGCTGCGAACCCCAATCCGGCCATGCAGATGATCCGGCGAGGTTTGCCCTATCGCGTGCCGCTCGATCCGCGCGAGCCCGATCGTTCGATGGCGCGGCTGGCGACCTGCAGCGACCGCTATCCGCGCGTCGGCTGGGACAGGCCGAAGGCGTCGGATCATTGCCCACTGACCATCGATCTGATCGTGCCTGCCACCAAGGGAGGGTTGCCGTGAAACGCCGCTTCGTCACGCTCGACGTCTTCACCCGGGCACGTCACGCCGGCAACCCTTTGGCGGTGGTGCTGGACTCGGAGGGACTCGACACCGAGGCGATGCAGGCGATCACGCGCGAATTCAACCTGTCCGAGACAGTCTTCGTCGCGCCGCCCGCCGAGCCCGGCAACCGTGCCGCCATTCGGATCTTCACGCCGGGACGGGAGCTGCCATTCGCCGGCCATCCCACGGTCGGCACCGCCGTCTTGCTTGCGTTGCGGGACGCCGAGGAGGGCAGGGCAAAGGACCGTCTGGTGCTGGAGGAGCGGATCGGCGCCGTTTCCTGCAACGTGTCGGTCGGGAATGGTCAGGGCATGGCCGTCTTCACCTTGCCGCGATTGCCCGAGCGGATCGGGGAAGCGGCGGCCGTGGCGGAGATTGCCAGCGTTCTCGGGCTCAATCCTGCCGAGATCGGCTTCGATGCCCATGAGCCAGGCCTATTCTCCGGTGGAGTCGGCTTTACGCTGGTCCCGGTGGCGAGCCTCGAGGCGATGGGCCGCGTCAAGCTCGACATGATGCGGTGGAATACGGTGATGAAGCCGGCCGAGCATCCCAACGCCTTCGTCTATTGCCGGCAGACCCGCGATGCGGGCCATCACTTCCATGCCCGCATGTTCGCGCCAGGGATGGGCATCGGCGAAGACCCCGCGACCGGTGGCGCAGCTGCCGCCTTCGCCGCCGCCGTGATGGCCTTCGATCGCCCGGCGATGGCGAGCACCGCCTCGTCATTGAGCAGGGGTACGAGATGGGGCGGCCGTCGCAGATCGACCTCACTCTGCGGGTCGAGCGCGGTGGACTCGTTTCGGCCAGCATTGGTGGCGAAGCTGTGCTGGTGAGCGAGGGCGTGCTGCTGTGAGCGGGACCGAATGATGAATGGCGTTGTCGACGGGACGATCGTTCCGCTTGCGCGGGTCGAGGCCGTGGTCGAGCCGCATGACTGGGTCTTCGCGCGGGAGAACCACACTGCCATTGCCGCGCATTGGGCCAGGATCAGCGCCGGCAAGCCGGCGATGTTCAATGGCCGGATCATGCTGCAGCATCGCGGCGCGATCGCGGATGGCGTGTTCAGCGCACGCTATTTCGAGACGGATTACGCCGCCTTCATGACCTGGCGCGATCTTGGCCATCCCGGCCCGGTGGTCCGCAACGGTTATGCGATGGCGGCCCTGAGGGCGGCGGATGGCGCCTTTCTCTGCGGCGTGATGGGCGACCACACCGCCAATGCGGGCAAAGTCTATTTCGCTGCCGGTACGCCGGATCGCGAAGATCTCAGGGACGACGGCACGCTCGACCTCGCCGGCAGCGTCACCCGGGAACTCTGCGAGGAGACCGGACTGACCTTGGACGAAATCGACGTCGATGAAAGCTGGACGGCGGTGATCCTGACGGGGCGCGTCGCCTTCATGCGGCCGGTGGCGCTGTCCTGGTCGGCCGAGGAGGCGCGCGAGATCATGCTGTCACGCATCAAGCAGCAGGCGGAGCCGGAACTCTCCGACATTGTGATTTTGCGCAATCTTGCCGAGAGCGACCATCTCGACATGCCGCCCTTCATGCGGCGCTATCTCGCCCATATCTACGCTCAAGACTGACCTTCCCCTGTTTTTTCCGGAACGGAACGAGATGACCGCGCCAGAAGCCTTGCCGCTACCCGCAGACAATCCCTTCGCCGCCGTCTGGGAGACACCCTTCGGCCTGCCACCCTTCGCGGTGATCAAGCCTGAACACATCACGCCGGCCTTCGAGGCGGCTCTGGCCAAGCACAAGTCGGAGATCGCGGCGATCTCCGACGATCCGGCAGTGCCTGAATTCGCCAACGTGATCGAGGCGCTGGAACGGTCGGGCCGCGCGCTCAGCCGCGTCGGCGGTGTCTTCTACAATCTCGCCGGAGCTGACACGAACGAAGCGCTGCAGGCGATCGAACGCGAGATGTCACCGGTCACCTCGCGGCACTGGTCGGCGATCATGATGGACCCGGCCCTGTTCGCCCGCGTCGATGCGGTCTTCGCGAAGCGCGAGAATCTGGGACTGGACGCCGAACAGAAGCGCCTGCTGGAGCGGACCTATCGCGGCTTCGTTCGCTCGGGTGCGCAACTTGGTCCCGAGGAAAAGAAACGCCTTGCCGCGATCAACGAGCGGCTGGCAGGGCTCGGCACGCAGTTCAGCCAGAACGTGCTCAAGGATGAGGCCTCCTATGCGCTTGTCCTCGATGACGAGGCCAAGCTCGCGGGCGTGCCGCCCTTCCTGCGGGCGGCGATGGCCCATGCCGCTGGCGACCGGGGCCATGACGGCAAGCACGCGGTTACACTTTCACGTTCGATCATCGAGCCCTTCCTGACTTTCTCCACCCGCCGCGAGCTCCGCGAGGAGGCCTTCGTGGCCTGGAGCAAGCGCGGCGAGAATGGCGGCGAGACGGATAACCGCGCCATCGTCTCGGAGATGGTGGCGTTGCGTGCCGAGAAGGCGAAGCTGCTCGGCTTCGAGACCTTCGCGCATTTCAAGCTCGACGATTCCATGGCCAAGACGCCGGAGAATGTCCGGGGGCTGCTCGAACTGGTCTGGAAGCCGGCCAAGGCGCGGGCTGCGAAGGAAGCGGCCGACCTTGCCCTGCTCGCGCAGGAGGAGGGCGAGAATGGCCCGATCCGACCGTGGGACTGGCGCCACTACGCCGAGAAGGTGCGCCAGAAGACCTATGCGCTCGATGAGGCGGTGCTGAAGCCTTATCTCCAGCTCGACCGCATCATCGCTGCGGCCTTCGACACCGCGGGCAAGCTCTTCGGCCTGACCTTCGAGGAGAAGCGCGATCTCGCGGGGTATCATCCCGATGTCCGCGTCTTCGAGGTCCGCGAGGCGGGCGGCCGGCATATCGGGCTCTTCCTCGGTGATTATTTCGCCCGCGCATCGAAACGTTCGGGCGCCTGGATGAGCGCCTATCGCGGCCAGCGCAAGCTCGGCGGCGAGGTTCGCCCGATCATCGTCAATGTCTGCAATTTCGCGAAGCCCGCGGCCGGCAAGCCGGCGCTGCTTTCGATCGACGATGCGCGCACCCTGTTCCACGAGTTCGGACACGCCCTGCATGGGCTGTTGTCCGATGTGACCTATGGCTCGCTCGCCGGCACCTCGGTCTCGCGCGATTTCGTCGAGTTGCCGTCCCAGCTCTACGAGCACTGGTTCCTGACGCGCGAGGTGATGCAGGCCTATTGCCTGCATGCCGAGACCGGCGAGCCGATCCCCGAGGGGCTGATCGACAAGATCAAGAAGGCGCAGACCTTCAACCAGGGCTTTGCGACGGTGGAATACACCTCCTCGGCGCTGGTCGACCTCGCCTTCCATTCGCTGAAGGATCCGGCAACGGTCGATCCGCTTGCCTTCGAGGCGGCAGAGCTGGAGCGTATCGGCATGCCGGCCGAGATCATCATGCGTCACCGCACGCCGCATTTCACCCATGTCTTCTCGGGCGACGGCTATTCGGCCGGCTATTACAGCTATCTCTGGTCCGAGGTGATGGATGCCGACGCCTTCAATGCCTTCATCGAGGCTGGAGACGTCTTCGCTGCCGATGTCGCCGCCAAGCTGAAGCGCTTCATCTATTCGGCGGGCGATACGCGTGATCCGGCAGAGGCCTACACGCTCTTCAGGGGCAGGCTGCCTACGCCCGATGCGCTGCTGGAGAAGCGAGGCCTGGCGGCGTAGGCGAGGCGCAGGCTCTCCTGCCACGGGGGCTCACGCGGGCCATCCGCGTCTTGAAACGCCGGGGCGAAGCGTGGAGTTTGGTCGGAAGTACAGGTGGTCGGGACAAGCCCGACCACGACGCGTGCTGCAGACTAGACTAGATGCCGTAATGGGCCGGCGCTTCGAATAGCCATTTTGGGTGGCTGTCCCTCAGAATGATGGTGTTGAAAACGAGGTCCGAGCGATCGGCCTCAAGCATCATGAGAGGAACAGCCGTGGAGCATTATGCTGGAATCGATGTCTCTC